>LJUW01000044.1 GCA_001304315.1 candidate division Zixibacteria bacterium SM23_73_2
CTGAATAGATATAGCTCATCGACTGAGAGACATCCGGGGTCTTTTGAATGGCAGGGCTCTGTTGGTTTAACCTAACATTGTTGTTGATCTTGGTGCCGTCGTGTTCAAATATCTGGTAATAGATATTCGGCTCACCTTGCCGGTAGTCAGTCCAGACCACCACGAAATAGCTGTCAGGGTCCATATAAACCTTCGGACTTTCAGGTCTGCTGGTAGTATCATCGCTAACGAAAATATTTGGACCCAAAGCTATTCCGGAACTATCATAAACTTGTGCTTTAACCGATTCAGAAGAATCCTGGCTTTTCCACACCACCACGAAATCGCCGATCCTGTTCATTCCCAGATCGAAACTCTGTTTTTTCGAATCAACAGAATCTGTATCCAAAGCAAAATTCGTCCCTATTGGGGCACCGGATGAATCAAATCTCTGCAAATAGATTCTTTTTTTGGAGCCCCTCTCATCATACCAGGCAACCAAAAAGTTACTCAGGCTATCTTTTACCACCTTGGGATTCAAATGATTTACATCCTCCACGTCATCGTTTACTTTGAAAGAAGAGCCCTGGGGTGCACCAGCTTGATCGTATCTTTTCGCATATACATCCCTTGTTCCGGACTTCTCCCCTGACCAGACCACCACAAAATCACCATCGGAAAATTTCGCAACCGATGGAGTAACACAAAAAGAAAAAAGGGTATCAGAACTGACCTGAAAATTACCCCCCTCAGGATTTCCGAATTGACCGAAAAGCTGTGCATAGACATCTAACCCATCTCTTGAATCCTCCCACACTATAACGAAATCGCCATCATCCGAAACGGAAATATCCGGAGATTTCTGCTCGACTAAAGATAAGTTATCGTTTACTTTTTTATCAGGAAAAATTTCCGTTCCCCAGCGGTTGTATTTCTTCACATATATGTCTGACTTTCCCCTTCTTTTATCCTCCCAGCAAACCATAAGACCCCCCTCCTTATCGGTGGCTAAAGCTGGTGAGTTCTGCATCGCACCCGTGGAATCCAGATTCACCTTCAGATTCGATCCCTGAAGGCTCCCTTCAGTTATCCTCTGGCAGTATATGTCGTTATTCGATTTCCTTTCATCCTCCCAGCAGGCAACGCAAAAACCATCTTGAACCAAAGAGATTTTTACTTTATCCCTTATTCCCAAAGAGGTGGTATCCGAAAGGACGAAATTGGGACCTATCCTCTGCCCTGCACTGTCATAGAGCTGGGCATAAATATCCCATCCATTCCTCAGGTCGGTCCAGCTGACAAAGTATTTTCCGTAAGAGTATGATCCCAAACAGGGATCCCACTGGTCATCTGAGCCCTCATCGGTGTTAACCTTAAAACCATCTCTTTTAACCGAACCGTTCCAGAAAAATATCTTGGCATAGATATCTGGATTGTTTTCCTTAGTATCCACCCAGCTTACCATGAATTCTCCATCTTTTCCAAAGCCCACCTCGGGCTGATATTGATCCTCCATACCCGAATCCACGTTAGCCTGGATATTGGATCCCAGGGGGCTTCCTCCGTATGTATATCTTTGAAAATATACATCCCCGTCCAGATCACGGTAGTCCTCCCATACAACCACAAAGCCACTGTCAGAGTCGACGTCAACCGAAGGGGAAAATCTCAGATTAAGGCCTGAATCGTTGACTTTAAAACTTGGACCAAAAGGGATTCCGGAGAAATTGTATCTTCTGGCGTACACATCATCGCTTTCGTCTTTCCACACCACCACGAAGGTCGAATCATCGAAACTGGAAACCTCAGGTGTGTAACAAAAATCCTGACTTACCTCTATCTTCCCGGTCAGTGGTGTGGAATCTAATTTAAAAACCTGAGCAAAAAGCTTGTACTCCCAACCATCCAGCCATACCAGTACAAAGCTCGAATCGCCGATGCCTGCCACATCCGGTTGAACCTGATTTGAAAACAAAGAATCTGTAATTATCTTGATGTTGGTATCCGCAAAAACCCCTCCGGAATCTATCTTTTGCGAGAAAATCTCCCAATCGCCATTTCTCTCATCCTCCCAAACTGCCAGAAAACCATAATCCTGAAAAGTTAATACTGCAGGCAAAAGCTGCTTAAAGGTAGCGGAATCCTCTTCCTGATTCACCTGAAAATCGGGTATATCCATAAAAGATCTGGGCTTCTGAAAATGATAATAGGAGAAATACTCAGATCTCTCCTTTATTATTTTGGATTGGGAAGTAAAATATGGCAGCCGATCAAAACGACTTTTTAGAATTTCAGTTGAGGTATATCCCCTTTTCTCTAACTTTTGTCTTAGTATCAAAAACTTTTCTTTAACACTATACTGTCTTTTTCGAGCATCCTGACCATCCCGACTGAAGACCAGCAGGAATGAAAAAAGGATTATCAAAATTAAAATCGTCAAAATAAAAAACTTTTTTGCGCCCATTATATTTTCCTTTAAATCATCCCTTCTCTTTTTTTCGGCACACAAGCTAAGGGAGTTGAATTTCTTAAAAACAACTAAATTCTCTCTATATCACTCTAAATATTATAATCGATTTTTTCACTCCATCAACAAAAACTTTGAAACTTTCTTTCGAATCTAAGGTAAAAAAAATTGGATTTTAAACAATTTGAATTCCGCTGGAACTTGTCTGATGACCTGAAAATAATGAAAAGAATCGACAGGATTTTGAAAATCAAATTTAACTTAAGGTAGGTAAAAATGAATATATTTTCAAGGATTTCAATTTTGAGTTTAATAGCACTCCTTCTAATCTGCCTGAGCAATTCAAACCTTCCTGCTCAGGAAGCAGAGGATGATACCATAAAAAGCATCACCTGTATCAGAGCAAATCCCGGGGTAAAAGTCGACGGGATACTGGATGAGGATTTCTGGCAAAAAGCTCCTAAATCTGGAGAGTTCATCCAATACGAGCCCGATCATGGAGAACCGGAAACCGAATCCACTTTTGTCCGGGTGGCTTATGATGATGAAGCTTTGTATGTAGCTATGGAGATGTACGATTCCGAGCCGGATAAAATCATAGGTAGATTAACTCGAAGGGATAGATACGTGGAATCCGATTTGGTCAATGTGATTATCGATAGCCACCACGACCACCAGACCGCATATGCCTTCACCCTCTACGTTTCCGGAACTCAGAAGGATACTTATTACTATAATGACAACTGGAGCGATGATTCCTGGGATGCGGTCTGGGAGTCAGCTACTCAGATAACTGATTGGGGCTGGACCGCTGAATTAAAAATTCCATTTCACTGCCTGCGATTTTCCTGCGAGGAGAATCCGGTCTGGGGATTCTACTGTAGCCGGCGCATCTGCCGCAAGCACGAGCTGGACCGGTGGATATACATTCCCGAGAGCGCAGGCGGATTTGTCTCCCATTTCGGTCATCTCAAAGGATTGAAAAATCTAACTCCACCAAAGAGATTGGAGATCTTACCCTATGTGGTATCCTACGAGGAGACCGAAGAAAAAAGTCTGGGCAATCCGGATGGCAGGGACTTCTTCGGGAACATGGGTTTTGACTTAAAATACGGTATCACCTCCGATATCACCCTGGATGCTACGGTAAATCCTGACTTTGGACAGGTGGAGCAGGATGAAACTGTTCTGAATTTATCCACCTACGAGTGGTGGTATGAGGAGAAACGCCCCTTTTTCCTTGAGGGATTCAAAATATTCGAAACCCCTTTTGATCTCTTTTATTCGCGCAGGATAGGAAAAAGTCCATCTATTTGGCCTGATAGCGTGGATTATTATATTCATAGGCCTGCTTCCACCACTATTCTTTTTGCAGGTAAGGTTAGTGGCAAGACAAGTGGAGGGACTTCAATCGGGCTTCTGGAAGCTGTGACCCAAAAGGAAAGAGCGAATTTCAGACATGAAGGTGGTTACGATAAGAAAGATGTAATAGAGCCTGAAGCCAATTATTTAGTTGCTCGGGTTATGCAAGACGTTTTAAAAAACTCCACTGTGGGAATAATGGCAACTGCGGTTAATCAGAAGTATTCCTACCCCGCCTATACCGGTGGAGTGGACTGGACTTTGCGCTTCCGAGACGGAGATTACCAATTCAAAGGGAATTTTATAGGTTCTAAAACCGAACTCGATGATAAAAGCTGGGGTGGAGCATTAGCACTTGCAAAAGATGGAGGAGAGCATATTCGTGGAGAAATCAGCGCATATTACCTGGATAGAGGATTGGATCTGAATCACATCGGCTTTTTAAGGCGTGCTGACTATAAAGAGGTCTGGTGCTGGGTGCAGTACAAAACTATTAAGGAGTGGTGGATTGTGAGAAGGTCCTGGAACAACTTTAACATCGGCTATGAGGATAACCTTTCCGGTTTGAAGCTTGCCCGCGGTGGAAATTTCAACAACTCCATCCAACTGACAAATAACTGGAATATCGGTGGAGGAATCTGGATGGATTATGATAATGCTTACCATGATGATGAAACCCAGGGAGGGCCACCTGCTCCGATACCCAAAGGCCAAAACTGGTGGGTCTGGATCGAGACCGACGGCAGCAAATGGTGGCAAATAAATCCCTACTTCGAAACAGGAGACACCTGGGATGGGAAATTCTATTCCTACAGCCTTTGGTTCAATCTTCACCCCCGCTCAAATATCGAAGTCAGTGTGGGACCAGAGTTTTACCGCTGCGACGGCGTCTCCAGATGGCTGACTTACCTTGAGGATGAAAACGAAAACCGTACCGATGAGATCTTTGGCGAACAGCACGTTAGGCGTTTTGACATGACCTTAAGAGGTACCTATACCTTTAACAAGGATCTGACCCTGCAGGTTTATGCCCAGCCCTTTATAGCTGCTGTGGATTACCGGAACTTCAAAAAGCTTGTACAGCCGGATGGTTTCGAGTACGTGAGTTCTGATGTCTATGACGAGGAGAAGGAGCAGCCGGATTACAACTGGACCTCCTTCAACTCCAACTTAGTTTTGCGGTGGGAATACCGACCTGGAAGCACTTTGTTCTTGGTCTGGACACAAAATCGTGGTACCAAGAAGGAGGGTGTGGGTAATTTCAGATTCAGAAACGACTGGGATAACCTTTTCAACACCATCCCCGGCAACACCTTCTTGATAAAAGCCAATTACTGGTGGACTCTGTAGCGGAACTGGATCGCAAAAATTTATTTTAGCCTTTGTTGGTCTTTTGACTGACAAAGGCTATGTTTTTGATAAAAACAACCGTGCAAATTCTTTATGTAAATTTCTGCTTATTTTAATTCTTTTAATAAGCTGGTAGACTTCTCTGGGTGTTAGAAGAGCATCCTCGGTTATCATCCTTTCACAAAAGGACAAAGGTATTTCCTCAAAATAGGGATTTTCGACCTTTACGTTTTTAAGTTTCTTCTCATAAACCTCAAAGACCTCCCCCTTATGAATTGATTTCATCCGATACTTCTCTGGAATGAACTTGCTTTTCTCCGAAGCAACGTATAAGGGAATTTTTCTATCTTTTGCCAGAAGAGCCAGAGGGTAGGTTCCTGTTTTATTAACGAAAAATTTTTCGGTAACGCAATCAGCTCCAACCAAAACAAAATCCGCATCCTTTGCGAAAATCCCCATGGCTGAGTCAACTATGAGAGTAACATCTATACCTAAATTACCTAACTTCTCTGCAAGATTTCTCCCCTCGCACAAAGGACGGGACTCAAGAACAATCACCTTATTTTTTCTCTTTTTTTCTTTTCCCCTCTTTAGAATTGAAAAAACAGAGGAAGAGAAACTGTTAGTAATAACCTTCGAATCTTTTTTTATCAAGGTAAGGCCGATTTCCCCAATCTTCTCCTCAGCACAAAAAGAGTTTTTATAGAAATCCTTTGCCAAATTTTCAGTCAATTTCCTGAGTGAAGCCACAGTCAAATCTGATTTTTTTCTTTCCAAGGAGCACAAAATCAAATTACACAGGTTGAAAATTGGGGTTATGAAGAGATGATGGGAGATTAGATCTTTACTCAGTTTTAATACTTTTCTGAGATATTCGGATTGTGTTTTCGCATCCACCACCTGAGCATAGATCTCAAAAGCTCGGGCTGTTTTTCTTGAAAGAACAGATGCGCCGGAAAGGTAATCTTTTTCAATTTCTTTGAAAAGCTTTTTATAACTCAAGGATTTTTCTTCGTGATCTCCCCTTTTGCGTATAAAATCTTATCTGTGTTTTTGAAATGGAGTTTGACGAACCTCACCAGATTTTCCTTGCCCCACTTCTCCAGAAGTTTTTTCCCCACCTCATCCGCCAAGGAGGAGGAGCCTTTGGGCAGATCAAGCTCGCTTTCCCTGGAGAGTAAAGCCAGCCTTCTTACAAACTCAGCCCGTGCCAGAATCGATGCCGCTGCCACAGCAAAATCCCTCTCCCCCTGGTGCATCTGGGTCAGGGTAACTTTTTTCCCCTTCTCCATCAAGGCGTTTATTATGAATTTCTCATCGCCGAATTTATCCGCCACCACCTTGTTACAATCGGTTTTCATAAGAATGTTTTCAATCACCCGGGCATGTCCCCAGGCTAAAATGCGGTTTAAGTTTTTCATCTTCTGATAAAGAACATTGTATTTCTCCGGACCGATAACCACAATCGAATAAGGGCACAAAGATCTGATCTTGAAATCCAGCTCCAGAATCCTTTTCTCCGAGATCATCTTGCTGTCGCGAATCCTTAAGTCTTTTAACTGCTGCATCCTCCCCCCGGTCATGTACACGCCCGCGACCACCAATGGACCGAAATAATCGCCCTTACCCGACTCGTCCGTTCCGATCCAGTTCTGGTTAACTCTTTTTTGAGGGTAGGTTGATCTGTCTTTTTTTGTTGAATCCCTTTTTATATTTCTATTGAAATTTTTTCTCATTTTAAAACCTCTAAACTCTCTCTATGTACTCGCCGGTTCGGGTGTCGATTTTCACCGATTCCCCCTCTTTGATAAAAAGTGGTACTTTGGTTACCAGACCGGTCTCCAGGGTAGCATCCTTGGTTATGTTAGTTACCGAATCTCCCTTTATCCCGGGTTCGGTTGAGACGATCCTCAGTACCACCGAGGTCGGAAGATCCACATTTATCGGATTTCCCTCGAAGAAAAGTATCTTGTACTCCTCATTCTCCTTAATATACCATCTGGAATCACCCAGCTGCTCTGCTCTGAGATTTATCTGCTCAAAGGTTTTCGAATCCATGAAAAAAAAATCCTCTCCCGAAGAATAAAGATACTGCATCTTTCTATCCTCGAAATCCGGTTCCTCAAAAGTCTCTCCAGCTGAGAAAGTTTTTTCCAAAACCGCTCCGGTCTTTATGTTCTTCAGCTTGGTTCTCACAAAAGCCCTTCTCTGGGCAGTTCTGGCGTGTTGAAAATCGACTATATAATACGGCTCACCATCGATTTTGAGCTTCAGTCCTTTACGAAAATCTGATGTAGAAAGCACTTTTAACCTCCGTTCTTTCTTCTTTTCCAATATCTAAGCTTCGATAATATAATAAATTAATTTTCTTTCGCAATAGTAAAACCAAACCAGCTTTTTAAATCAATTTATAATGCATATTCACCATACCTGGCAAAACTTTTATTTTTTAAGATTTTTTTTCAGAAATCTACCCTTATCATAAGATCCACTCTAATAAATCCAAAGCATTAACCTTACCTTTTTCTCCAACCTCAAGAACCGGTCCCACGCAGGAAGGGCAGCCGGATTCGCAGCTGCATTTTTCAATCAAATTCTTTGAAGCCTCCCATAGATCTTGGTAAAGGTGAAAAATCTTTTTGGAAAAACCCACTCCCCCGGGATAGTTATCGTAGACGAAGACCGTAGGCTTCTCATTGAATGTGGATTTCAATTCCGGATAAGACCTTATATCCTTGGGATCGCACATGACCCACAGGGGAACCATGTTTGACAAAACATTGGATAAAGCCCTTAAAGCACCACCCAGCTCAATCGGGGTCATTTTAAGTTGAAGGTTAATGTCCGGTGGAAATTCGAACCAGAAAGAGGTGGTCTCCATTTCCTGTTCCGGCAAAAATATCTTACCCCACCCTACGTTCTCATGGGTGTGAAACTTTATCTTCTTAAAAAGATCGGCTTTGGTGGTGACCAAGACCTCTCCCCAGAAAATCTCCCCCTTGTGGGTCTTTTTCTGATCCGATACATCCAGGACTTTCACTCTGGTATCAGTTCTGGCCTCGGTGAAATAATCAACCTCCACTTCCTTGGCATAAGCCTTCTTCCCCTCCCAGTCCAGTTTCTCTATCTGGAACTGGTTACCCTCATGCAGATAGATAGCATCCTGGTGAATTAGAAAGGGAGCGCTGAAATAATCCACCTCCCCGATCACCTTATTTTCATCAGTGGAATCCAGGATCACGAAATTCTCAACCGATGAGCTTCTCAAAGATACATCGTCAGCAGGATAAGCTTCACTGGTCCAGTGCCACCTATCCTCAACGTGATGAAGTATCCTGTTCTCCTCCAGATGACCCAAAATCTTTTGGGTGGTCTCTACCCCGAACTTTTCCCCATCCCTGAAAGGAAGCTCGAAAGCGGCGCATTTTATATGGCTGACTAAAATAATCAGATTGTCCGGATCAACTATGCCGTGTTCGGGTGAATTCCCAAAAAAATAAACCGGATTGTTAATTATGTACTGGTCTAAGGGTGAGCTGTTGGCAATCAAGACGGCAACTGAGATGTCGTTTCTTCTCCCAGCCCTTCCAGCCTGCTGCCAGGTGGAGGCTATGTTTCCCGGATAACCAGCCATCACACAGGAATCCAGCTGTCCGATGTCAATTCCCAGTTCCAGAGCATTGGTTGAGATCACGCCCAATATTTTACCCTCCCTTAAACCTCTCTCGATTTTTCTTCTTTCCAAAGGCAAATAACCGCCTCTATAACCGCTTAAAATTTCAGGAGATTTTTTCTTTTTTACTAAACCCTCCTTCAGATAACTCAAAAGAACCTCAAGCTTTATCCTCGACCTGGTGAAGGCTATGGTCTGGATGTCGTTCTCAATGAATATCCGTGAAAGCCTCTCCGCCTCGTTGATGTATGATCTTCTTATGCCCAGTTGTTTGTTTATAACCGGTGGATTGTAAAAGATGAAATGCTTCTCACCTGATGGTGCTCCGTTATTATCAATCAAGACAATCTCATCCTCTATTATCTTTCTTGTCAGCTCCTCGGGATTGGCGATTGTAGCTGAACAGCAGACGAACCGGGGAGAGGTTCCGTAGAATTGACAAACCCTTGTCAGCCTTCTTATCACATTACCCAGATGAGAGCCGAAAACACCCCGGTAATTGTGGATCTCGTCAATCACCACGAATTTTAGATTCTGGAAAAGCCTGAGCCATTTGGTGTGATGGGGCAAGATGCCCTGATGCAGCATGTCCGGATTGGTAACCACGATATCCCCGGATTCCCTTATGGCTTTCCTTGCAGCTTGAGGAGTGTCCCCGTCAAAGGTGTAGGTTTTTATATCCTCTCCCAGAAGGTTAACCAGCTGATAAAGCTCTGCCACCTGATCCTGGGACAGGGCTTTGGTTGGAAAAAGATACAGGGCTTTAGCACCCTCTTTTTGCAAAACCTCCGACAAAACCGGAAGGTTATAACATAAGGTCTTTCCCGAAGCAGTAGGTGTAACCACCACCACATTTTTACCAGAGAGAATATTTTCGATTGCGGTTGCCTGGTGGGAATAAAGTTTCTTGATCCCTTTTTTCTGTAAAATCGAGATGACTTTTTTGTCCAGCCCCAAAGGAAAGTCCGCATAAACTGCAGGTCTTGGAGGAATAACCTCCCAATGGGAGATGCATCTTTTTATCCGGGGATCCTTTTTAAAGTAATCCAAAATTTGCAGGAGATTCATAAATTCTTATACTCGCAGCAAAAACTTCATCAATTAAACCAAGTAGAAATTCCAGAAAGGAATTAACTAACAACTGTTTTTTTGTCAAGAAAAATCTTAAGTCGTATTTTTTTCTCATAAGTTACTATTGCTTTACGATTCCCGATAATTATATTATAAGGGTAAATATGTTTCTTTATTTTAAAAAATGAATATGCAAAACCTTTAAAGAGGAGGATTATGCGGTACTATAAAGAAATCATCCTAGTTTTGGCTTCGCTCTTTTTACTTTTCACCATCCTGAGCTGTTCAAAGACAAGCACAGGTTCAAAAGAGACAGATCAAAGCGCTCTGTTATCCTTAATCAGCTCCAATCCCGATTTCTTTGGAAGCTGTGTAATCGATTCCACCACTCCGGACACCTCGGGTCTGGGGAAAGTATACGCTGAGGCTGAAGATACGGTTAAAGCCTGGTGGAGAATGATACGCTGGTCTCAAACCCAGAGGACTGTTACTATCGATGTTTTCCCTTCGGATGATGTTCACACCTATCCTTTTGCCAATGTCAGCATAACTGATACCCTGCAAGGAGACTTGAGAATTATCAGAAAAAGCAGTTCAGGAGGCTGGCATCATATATCCAAGCCGATAAAAGACGTAGCCCAACGCAATGCCTATTTCGAGAGAAGAGGTTTTGTTAATTCCTTACATCGAGGTTGGAGATTAATCGAGGTTTCAGGTCTTCTGGTTGAATCCTCTGATTGCACAAGAGAAATAGATTCAGTTCGCATTCAAAGCTCCAACTCTCAGTACGATACAACTATCACTCAGGATTACATAACCGATAGCCACCTGCTTGAGGATCTTTTCACTTTCGATTTGAAGGACTCGATCACCCTCACCGTTTATACAACCGATCCAAAAGATTCCGTTTATCTCCATGCTTTTTCGCATCTTTTCCCCCATCTTTTCAATGTGAGGCGGAGTTTCGATAACAATGGAGACGGAAGCTTCAGCGGTACCTGGGTGACCAGAAGCGATATAGCGGATATGGTTGCATACCGACATGCTGCCATCGACGTGATAAAACACAGCACCCTGGATGGAGAGGATCCTTACGATTCAAAAGCCTGGGGAATAATCTACAGGCTTAAAGATCTCTAAAACAGATCTAATTATCTGAAAGCTCAATTGAAATAGAAAATGACCCACGTTATTCTATGTGGGTTTTTTTATCAAGCTTTGTTATTTAAATTTAAAAGCTCATCAGGAATAAATAGGCTCTGGTTCCTTTGATAGGATGTGTACGAATGAAAACAGAATTGGCCTGTTAGAAATTACCGAGCTATCTGCTTAAAAGATACCATTTACCTTAAAAGCAGCATCCTCTTGATTTTGGTGTACTCCTTTGTTTTCAACTTATAAAAGTAGATACCCGAAGCTACTTCTTTTCCTTTATCGTCCTTCCCATCCCAGATCACTTGGTGATATCCTGGAGTTTTCTCTTCATTCACCAAAGTCCTCACCCTCTGCCCCAGGACATTATATATGGTCAGGGTTGTGTGGATGGGACTATGAACCATAAACTGTGAACCATAAACTGATTTTTGGGTGATAGGGATAGAACCGTTTTCCGATTTCCGTTCTCCGTGAACCGTAAAGGAAATGGTGGTGAAGGGATTAAACGGGTTTGGATAGTTCTGAAAAAGCATGATATTTTTTTGCGGATTTTCCATCTCCACCTGTTCCCTTATATCTGTCCATCCCCACTCCACCACCTTTGCAAAAATATCGGTGCCCCCTAAGCGATTGTCCTGCCAAACGAAACAAATCCTTTGGCCATCTGTGGCTGCTGAAGGCTCGGTTTGTTCAAAAGATCCAAAATCACCATTCACCCTGTAATTCCCTCCTTGAGCATGGGCAGTCGAATCATACCTCTGCGCATAAATATCCGAATCGCCATTCCTTTTATCCTCCCAGACAACTATGAAATTTCCTTCACTGCTCATAGCCACATCCGGGTGCCCCTGATAACTGCTCCCGGTATCATCGTTCACCACAAAATTTGAACTCATCCCTTGGCCAAGACGATTATAAAATTGAGCATAGACATCATAATAACCCTCCCTTTGATCCTGCCATACGACCACAAAATTACCACTGCTATCCATATCAACTTTTGGAAAACCTTGATATGAGCTTGAGAAATCATCGTTGATTTTAAAATTGCTCCCTAAAGAATTACCCAGGGAATCAAATCTCTGAGCATAAATATCATAATCTCCTTCTCTTTTATCCTGCCAAACAACTACAAAATTACCCGAAAGGTTCGTGGCGACTTTTGGCCTGATCTGAACGCTGTCCGAATCGTCATTAACCTTCAAATTTGAATTCACCTTATTTCCCAAAGAATCAAAAAGTTGCATAAAGATATCCTCACTTCCACCTCTTTTGTCCATCCAACAAACGACAAAAACAGACCCGAAATCGCAATCCGGTTCTTGCTGTGAAGAAGTTCCTGGGTCATCATTTATAATGAAATTGATTCCGATGGTATCTCCTGAAAATTCAAAAAGCTGAGCATAGATGTCGTAATTACCATTTTTTAAATCCTGCCACACGATCAAAAATTCACCGGATGGGATCTTTGCAATAGATGGATTTTTCTGATTTTTAAGAGATTGATCATTAACTAAAAAACTCTCCCCTGAAAATTCACCCTCGCAATCAAAACGCTGTGCATAAATATCGTAATCAGTATCTCGAAGAATCTCCCAGACAATGCAACAATTACCTGTGGTATCCATATCTATATCAGGCAGCCTATGCTCAAAGCCAGAGCCATTGCTATTTACTCTGAAATCATCTTTGATCATATTCTGAGAAGCAGCAAAAGAAGCCCCCAATAAAATACTCACATAAAAAACTACTAAAAAATATCTTGAAAACATTTAAACTCCCTTTTTATTTTAAACTGATCTCTTAGCCAAAATCCTCGCCTGCCTTAAAGGCTCGGGAAACCTGAACCTGGTGCAGCACTTCAAAATTATGTTTACTGTGCTTTCAGAAGAAATCTTATGACCAGGTGTAACAAAAATTGGATTGGTATTATCTTTACTTCTTAAAACTGCACCAACCCTCCCCCCTTTTTTCTCTATGAAAGAAAACGAACCTTTCACCTTTTCAGGTTCTTTGAAACCTCCTAACAAGGGTGTTTTAGAACAGGCAACAGTTGGAAGATCAAACAGAACTCCCAAATGGGTTGCCATCCCTAATCCCCGGGGATGGAATATTCCTCGACCAGGAAAAATTAAAAGATCTATATTTTCTATTTTTTTTAAACAAGATATAATTAAAGGACTCACGCTGAAAGCAAAGAATCCAGGTTTATAAGCAAAATTTGAAAAACCCTTTTTTATTATTTTCTCCAAAAACTCAAGCTGAGGAAAGGAGAAGACAACAACCGTTACAGCAATTTCTCCATCTTCTCCAAAAGCCACCCCCACTCCACCAATCCTTTGCAGCTCTTTGAAATCATCTTCTTTAATAACATGCTTTGAAAGCTTTTCCTGAATCTTTTTTGCTTGATCCAAACTAACATCCCATCGATGTTTTTTCACTAAATCCATTTTTGTTTCTAAAAAAATCCATCCAGCCTTTTGATTCCCGCATCCTTTGCCATCTTTAAAGCCTCAAGATATTCATTTTTGGTTATCCTTCTGTTTAGAAGAGGAAAATCCCTTGCTTTAAATTCAGGACGGTACTGCTCCATCACGTTAACATAGGAATTGGGAGAAAGCTCCTCGGAGATAAACCTCATCACCTCCTCAGTCCCGGCTTGGTTCTCAGGCAAAACCAGATGCCTTATCAAAAGCCCCTTTTTGGCGATTCCCTTCTGGTCCAAAACCAGATCCCCGACCTGACGGTGCATCTCCTTCAAAGCTTTTTTAACCACCTCCGGATAATCCTCTGCATTGGAAAATTTTTTTGCTACCCGGGGATCGGAATATTTGAAATCGGGCATGTATATGTCGAAAATCCCATCCAGAAGCTTCAAGGTCTCAACCGAATCGTATCCTCCGCTGTTGTAAACCAAAGGCAAATCCAACCCCTGCTCTGTTGCCAGGGCTAAGGCTTTAAGAATCTGAGGAACGACATGGGTGGGGGTGACGAAATTTATATTGTGACATCCCAACCTCTTGAGCTTGAGCATGATTAAAGCCAAATCCATCTCCTCCATTTCATTACCATAACCCAGATGGCTTATATCGTAGTTCTGGCAGAAAAAGCAGCCCAGATTACAGTGGGTGAAAAATATCGTTCCGGAACCGGAATTACCGACCAGAGGGGATTCTTCTCCATAATGGGGACCGAACGAGGAGACCAAAGCATTTTCCCCGGTCCTGCAATACCCCTTTTGACCATCCAGGCGGTTAACTTTGCAGCTCCTCGGGCAGATCTCACATGATCTCATCTTCTGGTAAAAAAGCTCTATTTTCTGGGATAGCTTTCCCTCGAGAAACATCTTTAAATAAGCAGGATTAAATTCTTTTCCCCTTTTTTCTTTTTCTCCCAAATCTTATCCTCCTCCAGAATATGCAAAACCCCAAAACCATCCTGATTTAATTTCCGGGCAACGAATCTCCGGTGGCATCTCCAGGGAAATTTCTCAGCACACATGAATGCGCAGGTTGTTTTCGACGCAAGATCCTTCAACTTTCCGATCCCCTCTAAAAACTCATCAGATTTGGTGTAATTTTCGTAACCACCCTTTCTGAATCCACCTAAAAGCTCACCCAGATAAAAATAACCGATTTTCTTTTGTTTCAGGATTTTTTCCAAAGCAACCTTCCCGAAATATTCAAATCTGCTTTTGGGAAATCTCCTTATGTCCACAAGGATTTTTATTTTAAACTGATTTAAGATTTTTAAGAAATCCTTTTTTTCTCTTATGGATTAACCTATGCTGTATATTATCTTACTCAACTACGATCTCAACTCAATTTTCCTTTTGCAGTTATCGCATAATTTCTCCGATTTGCAATCAGCCTCCAGAAGGGAGTTGGTGAAATGCATAACGCATTTAGGATTGAGACAGTGCTTCAAACCTAAAAGGTGACCCAGCTGGTGAACCGCCTCTTTTATCGTCCTTCTCAGAAAAAGTTTTTCGTCGTCGAATATATCCAGGCTTTGTTGTTTTAAACGATTAAGTGATAAAACCGCCACCTTCCCCTCGAAATCCGCATCACCGTAGACGAAACCAGCGCTGGGGACATAAAGGTCCTCATATAAGACTCCCAATATCCTTTCCCGGGAAGAGGACCTTAAAAGTTCCAGTTTGTTTAAAATCACGGTTGAGTAGTACTGCCCCCTGATCATGTTATACGACTCACTGGGAATTTTCATCCCCTGAAGAATGTCCACCCCGGTGTTGAAAATTGAAACCAGGTGTGTAGCCAGGCGGTTTACCAATCCATAGTCCATCTCGCCCAAAGGAACTAAAACTATCTTGAATCTCTTCCGGTATAACTTCTTCTGGGTGGTCATGTTTAAATCCTGCCTTAAACCTCCTTACCTATAAAAGAAAGAACGCAAACCAAAATGCACAAAGTCCTGTTATCAAATATACGTCATGAAACCCATGGGTAAAAGCGATCTTGTCTAACTCCATTCCAGAAATTTTTTGTTGGGAAAAACTTAAAATAGAAACTCTCCCTTAAGATGAATATCGTGTTAAAAACTGCCACTTTAAATACCCTTCCCAGGTTTCTTTTGGTTGTCAGGAGACCACCAGCCACTTCCAGCATTATCCCTGTTCCCGGGAATATATATCTTCAGAGGAAGCTGAATTCATCTGGTCATTCTTTACATTGGAAGTGATATAAAAAGACCGCTATTTTTCCCCAAAATTTATTATTTTAATGTTAAATATTTGAAATCTGCTCATCATAAGATGCAACAGATCTATCCGGAAACTTCTGCTCACAAACAAAGACGCACCAGCAGAGCAGCGCCTATAAATCCTGCATCATTCCCCAGCTTAGCTTTAACCATCTTCAGGTTTTTTGAGGCAACTGGATTTGCCCTCCTCTTGGTCTCCCTTTCGATTTTCCTTACGAATTTCATTCCCGCATCCGCTACCCCACCACCTATCACCACCACCTCGGGATTTAAAAGATTGACCGCCGAGCTTATCGCAGTTCCCAGATAAACGCAGGTGTCGTTGACTATATCGGTGCATAACTTATCTTTCTTTTTCCACGAGTCAAAAATGCGTTTGGTCGAGATTTTATATATATCACCATTCACCATCTTGTACAGTAGTGATCTTTTATTCTTCCCTAAAAGCTTTCTTGCCTTTTTCACCATAGCCCGT
>LJUW01000045.1 GCA_001304315.1 candidate division Zixibacteria bacterium SM23_73_2
ATACTGCCCCAGTTCCCGATAACACACTCCCAACTGATAAAACACCTCCTTCTCTTGAGGATAGCGCTCTGTTATCTTCTGTAGCTCTGTAATTGCCTGCTTATAATCCTCTGATATACGTGCCTCCAAACTCTTTATATAACTTCTTTCCTTCTGACTGACCTTATCTGAGTATTCCACTGCTTTAACTATTAACTCATTCTCCCATGTGAGGTCAGCCAACCGGTAATATGCCATAGCAAAAGTGGAATCAAACTCCAAGGCTTTCCTAAAACTTTTCGCTGCCTCTGTAGAATACCACTTGTTATAGTAATCCATTCCTTCAAGATAGTAACGATAGGCTTCCGGTGAATGCGTGGTCACTTCAGCAACCAAAGGGTCTGGTTCTTGCCGCGCCACTGCGGGGAGGGACAGGTCTTTCTTGACTTCAACTGTTAGCTTATCCACCATTGAGAATATCTTCTCACCGGCCTCTCCAGTGATGCGCTGCGATGCTACGACCTTACCACTTCCGACATCCACTAACTGTGACGTCACAATGACCTGCGGCTTAACCTGGAGGATGTTCCCCAAAAGCATCCACCTAGCCCCGACTTTTGTAGCAACTTGGGTGGCAACCTCTTGGTTGATCTTCTTCTCTCCTTCCCTTCCCAAAAGCTTGAGAATATCATACAGCCTCTGACTTGAGACCACACGCATATATTCAGATTCAGAAAGATCAGTTATCAAAAGATTAGTTACAATCTCACCCAGCCTCTCTTTATCTTCTCTGTCTACCATATTTTCAAAATACATAATGGCTAAGGAGTTCTCCTTGGCTATAGCACTCTTACCTGGAACCACCTCAAATTTGAAGGGTTTGAGAATTAAAAAAAGCAAGAGAACAACAAAAACGATTGAGGCTGGGACTATAAGGGACAGAATCTTATTTTTAGGTGGTCTTTTTTCAAAACCTTGTCAACTATCCTCTGCAATCCCTCCGGAACATTGGCTTTATACCTTGCCAAAGGTTCGGGTGTCTCATTTACAATAGAATAGATTACTGACGCCTCATGCTCACCTTTAAAGGGAAGCTGACCTGTGATCATCTCATATAATATCACTCCAAAAGAGAAAATATCTGAACGATGGTCAACTTCTATCCCCTGGGATTGCTCTGGAGACATATATTGCAGAGTTCCTAAAGTCGATCCGGTCCTGGTCAGTTTGGTCACGCCTTTAAGCTTGGCCAGACCAAAATCCATTATCTTCACTACTTCCTCTTCCGTCAGCATTATGTTATCTGTTTTTATATCTCTATGAGTGATACCCTTCTTATGAGCAGCACTCAAACCCTCTGCTATCTGAATGGCAATTTTCAAGATTCCCTCTATTGAAAACCCCTTTTCTTCAATCAACTTTTTTATGGATTTACCATCAATATATTCCATAGAGATGAAACATTCACCCTCCACTTCATTTATCTCATAGATTGTGGTGATATTGGGATGATTCAAAGCAGAAGCTGCTTTAGCTTCATGCACAAATCTTTTTTTAGCTTCCTCATCGCACAGAAGATGTTCTGGCAGAAACTTTAAGGCAACTATCCGGTCCAGCTTGGTGTCCTGGGCTTTGTAAACAATACCCATTCCCCCCTCACCTAATTTCTCTAAGATTTTGTAATGAGATATTGTTTTGCCAATCATTTTAAACCCAAGCTCTTTATAAAAATGATTATTTTTCTTTTAGAGATCGGCAGTGTTGGGAATAAAATTTTTTTGCATTTCAAATTACTTATCCTAAATAGTAACTTTTTCTCTGTACTGATCTTCTTATCTAAGTAAGATAGTACATATGTTCTATATAAAGCCAGGTAATGATGGTCCATATTGTCCACACACTAATAAATGTAATTATTACAATATAAATGGGACGTCTTCTCTTATCAATAAAAATGCCATATATGTTCACGCCTAAAAAATATAGTCCAAACAAAAGTCCTACTGTAAGAGCAATAAGAATCTCAATATATAATAGGATTTGAATTGGAAACAGGATTATGGGAAATATAAAACATGCCAATAATTGGAATAAACTAATATAGAAAAGCCATCGAAAAGTTTTGATTTTGTTTTCGTTTATCACTATATCGTTCTTATTTACCATAGCATAAATTTCTCCAATTATTTTAACCGTATATAGTGAGATAATTCATAGTACCAATGTAATTTAATTATCTAATTGCTCTCCACCCGGCGTTTAATTCCGAGTAAAGTTGTGCGCATCATGAAAATTTCCATTGGGTCAATTATTACCCATGTAATTATCTCCTGAAGAGAATTAAAAGTATACTGTTGCCGTAAGCGTGACACTAATCTTGTATGCCCACTATTAGTCTTATAGAGATCCCAGGACCAGGTAGCGCTTTGCCATGGACCTGCTCCCTTCTGGAATACCCAGAGCATAGACTTATTAGGTTCCATCTCAACCACTTTTAGCGATGGAAGTATTAAATCGCCAACTTTCAAGTTCTGGTATTCCGGAATTATACGCTCAGCACTGGGCATACCACCGTTGTCCAACTTTCCAAAGCTGTATAAGCCTGCTCTTTTATATCCCATTTGCACCAACCAAGGCCATACTTGTTCTGGAAGTGCCTTTATTCCCACTGCGCGGGTTGCGTTAAGGGCAGGATCCTCAAGCAATTCATCACCCGCCATGTAGCGGCTTACTTCTTCCGTTGTCGCACCCCATGTCATTTGCCATTCCCGGAGCCAGGCAAAATACAGGATAATAAGTGCTATTATGGCAATTATCCAACTTCTAAAAAAAATGAATAATGCTCTCAGAAATGGGTGTTGTTTAAGCATGAGCTTATTTCTCCTGACTTGACTTCAGTTATGGTACCAATTCTTAACATTGTTCATGATTAAATTTCTGCTATGCAGTTTGAACAGTTTTGCAATTATACCTAACATTGTTAATATATATCCGCATAAAGCCGCAAACACCGTTTCAAGTACCAGCTATCCCATAGCAGAGTTGTGGGGCATCCAGGCTTGTCACTCCAGCCGACAACACTCTTTGATCCTGCACTTTACGTCTTTCCACTTGTGACTCTCAAGCCTCGTCTTCGTACCTTGAAGCAGAATACCACAGAGCTTCTCAAGAATTTTGTAATGAGATATTATTTTACCGATCATCGTAAAATATTCTTTTTTCGGGACTCATCCCCTAACCCCTTCCCTTTATAAAGAGAAGGGGAGTAAGTCCCTCTCTTTTTAAGAGTGGGATTTAGGGTGAGTTCCATCATTTTTCCAACCTTATCTTCTTCAGTAGCGCTGTATACCTCGAATCCGAACGCAGGCTGTCAAAAATGGGATCCGCCTTGAGCCAACAAAGTCCGACAGAGCGATCCTGGTATGCCTTTTCCAGGTATTCGAATGCCCGCTTTTTCTTACCAAGACCTAAATAGACTAATGCTATGTTGTCTGGAGGGACATACCTTCGTTTGGAGAGTTGCTCCAATTCCTCGAGCACCTTTTGGGCTGCGCTTCTCTTTCCCGATAATGCATAGACATGTCCGAGCTCCCCCGTTACCCAGGTGTTACCCTCATCGAAGGTTCTGGCTTTTTGGAATGTCTCGATAGCTTCCTGATACATAGCCCTTTCCCTATAAACCATCCCCAGAATATTCAGTGCCCCGCCGAAGTTGGGGTCCATCTCCAGAACCTCTTGACATTCTTCTATTACCCCGTCATACTGGCGGGTTCCGCAGAAGAGGGTGATCGCCGATGTCACGCCTATGACCAAGGATAGCGGATCAAGTTCTTTCGCCTGTTTGCTCTCCGAAACAGCTTGCTCATACTTTCCTCTCATAGTTAAATTTTCAGCAAACCACTGGTGAGCGGTCGCATAACCAGGATTGAACTCAATTGCTTGCTTGAATTCCTTCTCAGCACCCACCCAATCCCAATCATTATACGTTTTGATAAGAGCCAGCGATGTATGTGCTTCAGCCAGCGTTTCCTCGATCTGCAGAGCCCTCATCACTGCTGCCTTCGCTTTTAGGAAAGCATCCCTGGGCGGGAGTATACTATATTCTGAAAGTAAAATGTAAGAATCGGCCAAGCCTGCGTATGCCAGCGCATAGCCAGAATCCCTCTCGATCGCCTGCTCGAAGTATTGAATTGCTTTTCTCAAGCTCTCCTCTGTCCGCTTGTTCCAGAAATAACGACCCCTCAAATATAGACTATATGCATCAGGATCCTCGGTATGACGCTTCATTAGTTTGGCCTTCTCTTCTCCCAGGAGTTTGACCTTCAGGTTGTCCACGATGTTCAGGGAGATCTCATCCTGAATGGCAAACACGTCTTCCATGTTGCGGTCATATTTCCCAGACCAGAGGTGATAACCATCGGCAACGTTGACCAGCTGTGCTGTTATTCGGAGCCTATTGCCTGCTTTCCGCACGCTCCCTTCAAGCACCTTCTCCACGTTCAGTTTCCTGCCAATCTCGCGGATGTCTGTCTCCTTTCCCTTGAATGAAAATGTTGAAGTGCGGGCAACCACCCGCAAACTCTCCAGGTGCGTCAGGGAATTAATTATCTCCTCTGCCATACCATCGCAGAAGTAATCCTGTTCTTTATCCGCACTCAAATTGGTAAATGGAAGCACGGCAATTGAAGGCGGGAGCTCTTTCACCGAAGACCGATCCCTCGAACTTTTAGAACCAATTTCTTTTCGGAACGCTTTCAAGTCCACCAGGATATCTTTGGCTTTTTGGTAACGAACGTCCGGATTTTTAGCCAAAGCTCGGTTCACGATCCGTTCTAGCTCCACCGGCAATCCCGGGCGTAACCGGGTTAAAGGTTGCGGTTTTTGATTCAATATAGAATATATAATCGCCTGCTCATACTCCCCTTCGAAAGGCAATTGCCCGGTGACCATCTGATATAACACTACACCCAGTGACCAGATATCTGTTCTCTGATCTACTTCTTCCCCCCGTGCCTGCTCCGGAGATAGGTAGGCGACTGTCCCCATGATTGTTCTTGCTCTGGTCAGCTTGGCCTCTCCGGCTAACTTGGCCAAACCGAAATCCACAATTTTCACTATTCCATTTTTAGTAATCATCAAATTGGCCGGTTTGATGTCTCGATGAACAATGCCCATCTCATGGGCTTTGCCCAGACCGCTAGCCACTTGAATGGCAATATCGACTGCCTCCTTCAACTTGAGAAGCTCGCGTTGGATCTTCTTCTTTAGCGTTTCACCTTCATAGAAAGTCAAGACCATAAATATCTGACCATCCTTGGTCTCGTCAATTTCATGTATGATGCAAATGTTCGTGTGATCAAGGATTGAGGCTACCTGAGCCTCCTGGATAAAACGCTGTTTGGCCTCTGGGTCACGGCTCCACTCAGGTGGCAAAAACTTGAGGACGACGGAGCGTTTGAGTTTTACATCTTCAGCCCTGTAGACCTCACCCATAGCCCCACCGCCAAGCTTCTCCAAAATCCTGTAATGCGAAATGGTTTTGCCTATCATTCTGCTTTTTAAACAAAAGATCTTATGTCTCTATCTAATTATAGGGAATCTCGGCTTTTTGTCAATCTGAAACTTTGAAGTCAAGCTACACTCTGGCCTCAAACAGAAGGAATAGTTTAAGCAGAGGTGGGTGAAACCAAACTATCCGATCCATTCGACCGGCTCTAAAATCGCACTCCCCAGGAAACTTAAATCATACCCCATCTTTTACTTTCCTGAGAGTTTCATCGGCTCTTACATAATGTAATTTGATGGTTACTTGAAACACTCAAAAGTTTGACCAGAGTAAGATTGGGGCAGCTTCAGTATCTTTTGTACCTCACATCGAATCCACTAACCTCTCAGCTTTTTTTCTGATAAATGAATAGTTTAGACTATTCAGCGCGTTAAATTTGGAAACTTTCACGTAAAATTCTTTTGCTTTCTCTTTATCCCCTTTGCCCATATAAGCCATTGCCATTCTGTAAAGATTATAGGGATTTTGTTGACTGGCCTGCTTAAGCTCTTCCAGCGCTTTATCGTACTGTTTTTTTTCGAGGGCAATCATTCCAGCTAATTGGTGAGACAATCGAATTTGAAGTGGATTATATATGGCTTCAACCTGTTTTCGATATTCCTCCGAATTAGCCTCTGCGGTTTCGAAATCTTTCTTCTTTAAGGCAACCTGCGCAGCATTAAAGAGAAAACCGCGTCTGGTATTATCTTTTACCTCCTCGGAAAGGTCAGATTCCTCGACAAGTTCAACCGCTTTATTGTACTTTGCCAATGCTTCATCAAAACTTCCTGCCTCCAGAAGAATATTGCCCATTATCACCAGGTCTCCGGCCATCGCGGAAGCGTCATTTATCTTTTCTGCCAAAGCGTATTGCTTATTTTGTTCTTCTAATGCTTTATCCGTGTTTCCTTCATCAACATAGGAAACCGTCATGGCAAAGTGAGCTGCACGTCGTTCCCCATCGTTGCGAGCCATCTGGTAAAGTACCTGAAGTTGTTTCCTGGCATCCTGGTGATTCCCTTTAAAGTTGAGATTTGTGGCTATGCCAATATGCGAGGCGACGAAATTGGGATCTGTCGCTAAAGCCTTTTGGTAGAATTCTATTGATTTATCAAATTCACCCATTTTCATAAGTAATTCAGCATAAGAGTCATAAGGATTGGGATCATCCGGAATCAGCTGGATATATTTCTTAAAGGCTTTTTCTGCTTCGGCGTAATTTCCCAAAAATCTGTGAGCATAACCTAACTGATTATAGGGCTGTGAAAAGTCCGGAGCGATCTGAGTTGCTTTTGTGTATTCTTCTATTGCCAGTGCATACTCTTGCAGACCGAAATAATGATTACCCAATAGATTGAGTGCCCGTTCGTCCTCTGGATAGTCTGCCACCAACTTCTGGTAGTACTCTCTCTGTTTCATTGCAAAACCATTCACCCCTGCTTCGACCCCCAAAATCCAGAGACGTTCTCCCGGGGAAGCTTTATCTGCTAAAGCCACAGCTTTATCGAGCATCTCAAAAAATCCCTTTGCACTGGGTTGGGGAAAAGACAAGTATAAATAGCCTAAAGCGAAGTTAGAATCCTCCATAACAGCTTTCTCGAAGAATTGAAGAGATTCCTGAAAACGTAGTTTTTCAAAAAGATCGCGCCCCTCCAGAAAATATTTCCGGGCTTGTTCGGATCTGGTGGTAATGGGGATTTTACCGTTTTCAGTAGTAGCGCAGCCAAAGATTACCAGCATAAGGAAATTGATCGCCAGCACCAGTGCACATCTTAGTGAGTTATGTTTTATCATCGAAGACCTCCTTTTAGTTTAAGGATTAACATTTGTATCTAAATAAATAAGATATCCTCTGGTTGTCAATTACAATCTAAAGAAAAATTGGGAAAGGCCGGTATCCTACTAAGTTATGCAGATTTAGTGGATTCATTTCCCCCCCACCCAAAATAGAAGTATATCCCGGTCGGATAACAAAATGTATTTTTTAAAAAATAAAAAGCCCACCTTGCCCTGAAGGTGGGCTATTGAATATTACCTATTTTTTTCTTTCTCATTTACATACCCAGATGCGTACTCTGATACTATCTGCCACTGTATCGTTCGGCCAACGGAAGACCTGGATCTGACTATTGGTCAGCGATCTCCATTCGGTTCCACGGTCGTCTCCATATTCATCCTCGTCTCTCCCATACGAAGCCTGACTTCGGCCATTACTATTGGCGAACTGAAGGTCAACCACGTAGTTGTCTGGATGACCCCCGATACTGTGGGTCAGTGTGCAAACCTGACCTTGGTTAATCGCTCGCCAGCCGCTGTCATAAGCCGGACGCGGAAAAGATGCCCCATCGCTGCTTGAAGAGGATGAGATGTTCCCCTTATAGGCACCGGTTACCTCCAGATCCCCGTTGACGTCCAATTTCGACGAAGGTTGCGTTGTACCGATACCGACGTGACCGTCGTCGGTCCAGACCATCACCTCTTTACCGGAATTCTGGCTTCTTAAGGCCAGGGAGCCCGTATCCGGAAGATTATTGTGTGCATCATCATCCATCCTAAGATGCCACATGTTTACGGGCGTCTGGATGCGCATACCTACTTCATGGTAGTTGGTGGCATGTGATGTTTCGAGCTTCAAAAACGCCGCGCCTCCGCTGGCAGAGTTTTCGATATGCAGCATCTCTGTGGGTTCCATAGTCCCTATACCGACCTCTCGAGCTTCTGGATCAAACCGAATCCAATCAGAACCGCCATCAGCACGGATATAAATATCGTCATCCGGCTCTACATAGATATCGTTGTTAGCGGTAAAAAACAAGTTGTCTGCTGATTCATAAATCCTGGTGTCGTCATCACCAAATTTAATAGCTCCTAAATTACCCAACCTGATATTTCCGACGACATGAAGCTTTTCAGCCGGGAGCCCGGTACCAATGCCTACACTGTCTTGATTATTTTGCAATCTAACCACGGTCCCGATATCCCACCAGCCTCCTCCCATGGGAGTTGATACTGCCACGGTTGCGCTATCTGCTATATCAGCTTTATAGGCATAGGCTACACTGGTAAGTCTGGTTCTGGGAGAAAGCTCCGAATCAGAACCAACGGTGATCCCCAGATACCTGACGCTGCCATCGAAAACATAAGATGAGAGTGTGCTGATACTACCCAGGGTCACGTTGAACAGTCCATTGGTAACCTGAACACCCGTATGATATTCCCGCCAGAGAGAATCTGTGCCTGATTCGGAACCATAGATTTTGAAGGTTAGATTATACGGCCCATCTGATACTGGACTTTCTCCTGGGGTGGTCAGCATCCCCTGGTAGTTGATCAGCTGAGGAATCTCACCCCAGCTGAGGCTGGCACCAACAAAAAAACAAACGAAGGCAACCAGCATAAGGAGTCTTCTCATCACGCACCTCCTACCGGTTTTAAGGTTACGTCTTTATACAATTAAATAAGACTATCATTTTTATGCAAGTAAAATTTGGGTAAAGTAGGGGAAAGTTCTAACCAGCGAAGGGAACTATGTTTCATTGAATTTTTCCCCTCCATCGGAAGCCCACCTTGGAGGCAAGGTGGGCTGATCAACATCAAAGGCTGTGACAGATCCTTCTTTAATAATATTTTTTGCAATAATATCGTAACAACAGAATTTAAAGAAGTTAATTTTAACTTGAAAAAAAATAAATATTTATTTAAATACTTAGAAATTTCAAAGGTCAGAAAACATACAATCAAAATGGAAAAAATATGGTCGCTGGCTTAAGCTATTTGGACTGCCAATTTAAACTAACACCATTGGAAATAAATAATGCGTACACCATACAAAGGTAAAAATCGTTATCGGACTTTTTTAAAAGCTGGAAAGACAATAACCAAAAAAATCTCCAAACTCGATGGTGTTGTCGGTGTTCTTGGAACCGGATCAATAGGCAGACGATTCGGAGACGAGTATTCGGACCTCGATCTTTTGGTCTATGCTCAAAACAACTGCATTAAATCACTGGATAAACTTATATCAATTGGCTGGATCAGCTACAAGGAGATGGAGTTCGATATAGTTGTTCTCTCATACCAGAAAGCACTCAGGGCTAAATCACCATCAAGGTTCTGGACGCAGCTTAGGCGCTGGGATCATCAGAACTCGCAGATTCTTTTCGACGTCGATGATCGTACCAGAAATCTTCTACAGAAAAAACTGGTTTATCCGGATTGGGAGCAAAAAAAGCTTTTGCGAAAGTACCACAACGAGGTTCACGAATACTTGGTGTTTTTCCCTGAGCTCTGGGCCAAGCGGGGCCAGCTTTACAACGTTGTAGATTCCCTTATCCGGGCAGTTCAAAGTATAGTCCTCTGGATCTATGCCAAAAATAAAGCCTTTGAGCCCTATGTCCCCAAATGGCTTTTCTACCACCTTGAAAATCAGAGCCTGCCAGAAGCTGAGTACTTAAGTACTCTAACTGAAGTGTTCACCAAGCCGATCAGAACCCTTACTGAAGCAATGCAAATAAGAAGAAAGCTGCTTCATCTATGTGACCGGATTGGGATAAAGTATGAGATCTACAGTTTCTCCGAAGCTCACCAGCGTACTAAAAAGAACTGGGAGGGGTTGTCTGAAGAATCCAAAAAGATGTTGTCCTGGTAATAAGTTCCTCTGAGCATTAACTCGAAATCCAATTGCATAAAATTGAGTTCTTTAATTCAGATCTGTCCTAAGTCGACCAGCTTAAGGATAAGGCTAACTTGATATATGATTGGGTGCTCGATACAAAAATCAGTAAGGTCAGATTTATAATATTATCTTCCAACGAGTTTCGCCAATCATAACATGATGTAATTATTAGAAAATGCAAAATACATAAAGGTTTGTTGAGAGTGAGGGCGGGGCACCAGTTTAATCCATTATCCCACAAGTTGTTAGTAATGTGCTGGCGTCATATAGGATAGATTTTCTTCATTTCCATTTTCCTAAGCAAATCCTCTGAACTCCCATAAGTTATTATAGGACAGCCCTTAAAAAGCGTGAAAAAATAAGCGACCATCAGTTATTATCGGTTAACAATAAGGAGGATTATTATAGATTTGGCTTGCCCTCACAAAAAAATCTTTTTAAATTATAAGATGAACTTTATATTATATTCCGAAAATATACATTAAACTGAAGATAACTAAAAGGAGGATTGGGAATGAAAAGTCCAAACAAGGAGAAAAAAAAGGGTGCCAATTCCAAAACCCTGACAACTGCAACCGGCATCCCTTACGCTGATAATCAGAACTCTCTCAGCGCGGGACCGCGGGGCCCTCTTCTGCTTCAGGATTTCCATCTATTCGAGAAGATGGCCCATTTCAATCGGGAGCGAACTCCTGAGCGCGTGGTACATGCCAAGGGAGCGGGAGCCCATGGCACTCTCACAGTTACCAAAAATATCACCCGCTACACCAAGGCTAAGATTTTCTCGGAGGTTGGCAAGAAGACTGAGATGTTTGCTCGCTTCTCCACCGTAGCTGGTGAGAGGGGCTCGGCTGATACGGTGCGCGACGTCAGGGGATACGCCCTGAAATTCTACACCGAGGAAGGCAACTGGGACCTGGTGGGTAACAACACCCCGGTTTTCTTCGTACGCGATCCCATGAAATTCATGGATTTCATCCATACTCAGAAGCGCCTTCCCCAGAATAACCTCAGGTCGGAGATTATGTGGTGGGACTTCTGGTCCTTAGTTCCTGAAAGCTTGCACCAGGTTACAATTCTTTTTTCCGATCGCGGCATACCCAAAGGATTTCGGCATATGAACGGCTATGGAAGCCATACCTACAGCTTCATCAACGCTGATAATGAGCGATTCTGGGTGAAGTTCCATTTCAAAACTATGCAGGGAATAGAGAATTTCATGCAGGAGGAGGCCGATAAGATCGCGGGCAAAGATCCTGACTGGGCAACCCGTGACCTGTTCGAGGCGATAGAGCGAGGTGAATATCCCAGATGGCGTCTGGAGATTCAGATTATGCCGGAAACTGAAACTGAGAAGTTCCGGTGGAATCCATTTGACCTAACCAAGGTTTGGCCCCACAAGGATTATCCGGTGATCGAAGTTGGAGTTATGGAACTTAACCGCAATCCGTCAAACTACTTTGCTGAAGTCGAACAGGCTGCTTTTGAGCCCTCCAATATCGTTTCAGGTATTTCATTCTCACCGGACAAGATGCTTCAGGCTCGCGTTTTCTCCTATGCGGATACACACCGTTACCGCCTTGGGGTTAACTATGCACTTCTGCCGATTAATCGCCCCCGAACCGCAAAGGCAAATAACTATCAGCGTGACGGATTCATGCGGTTCGACGATAATGGAGGAGATTCGCCTAACTATGAGCCCAACAGTTTCGGAGGTCCTAAGGAGGATCCAGCCTTTAAGGAGCCGCCGCTTAAGATCTCAGGCGATGCCGATAGATATAATCAACCGGTGGTCGACGATGACTACGTTCAGCCTGGCAACTTATTCCGGTTGATGCCCCCGGACCAGCAGTCCCGACTTATCCAGAACTTGGTAAACAGCCTCAAAAAGGTGCCGCGTCTCATCCAGGAGAGGATGGTTTCTCACTTCGGTAAAGCTGATCCTGCTTATGGTGAAGGAGTTGCTAAGGGATTAGGACTCTAATTGATGATCAATAAGCTGAATCGCCAATTCCTCTAAGATGGGCTTGGCGATTTTGCTCTTTCAAGTAAGGATTCTGAAGTCTTACTACATCCAGTCGTCAAAATATTGAACCGGTAGATTCGTATAGCTAACTGAGATAGGAGGTGGTATTAAAATATGAAGCTTATAATAATATTAATTACTATTATCGGGCTTTTGACTCTATCACAAGGAGCTTCTATGTCTGGACAAGAAGAGGTAAAAAAGAACAATGCCTTAGATAAGGCAACTTTTGCTGGTGGCTGCTTCTGGTGTATGGAGCATGCTTTTGAAAATTTAGAGGGCGTGGTCGACGTTGTCTCCGGATACACCGGTGGCCACAAGGAAAATCCCACTTACCAGGAAGTGTGTTCCGGAACGACAGGCCATTATGAGGCAATTCAAATCACCTTTGATCCCTCCAGGATATCTTATGATGATCTTTTGGATTACTACTGGATGCAGATCGATCCCACGGACAAAGACGGGCAGTTCGTAGACAAAGGCTCGCAGTACCGGACAGCTATTTTTTATAATAACCAAGAGCAGAAGATAAAAGCAGAAAAATCAAAAGAAAAACTGGAAAAATCAAAAAAATTTGCTAAACCCATAGTTACCGAGATTGTGCCATTAACCAAATTCTATATGGCAGAGGAGTACCATCAGGATTATGCTAAAAAGAAAACCGCAGAGTACCAACGATACGAAAAAGGCACTGGCAGAGAGGAATTCAAAAAAAAGAATTGGGAGGAGAAATACAGAAAGCCGAAAGAAGAGGAATTGAAAAAAAGACTCACCTCCCTGCAGTACCAGGTGACCCAGGAATGCGGGACCGAAAAGCCGTTTGACAACCAATATTGGAATAACAAGAAAGAGGGGATATATGTGGATGTTGTTTCCGGTGAGCCTCTTTTTTCATCCAAAGACAAGTTCGATTCCGGCACAGGTTGGCCCAGTTTTACTAAGGTCTTAGAGCCAGATAATATTGTGGAAAAGGAAGATACCAGTTTAGGGATGACCAGGACCGAAGTAAAAAGCAAAGATGCGGATTCTCATCTGGGCCATCTATTTGAGGACGGGCCAGCTCCTACAAGATTAAGATACTGCATAAACTCGGCAGCATTGAGATTCATTCCCAAAGAGGATCTGGAAAAGGAAGGTTATGGAGAATATAAAAAGCTGTTCGAGCAAGAAGACTGATTTCATATCTTAGCCACCAGATTTTGAATATCTTCAATGATAGGACAGGTTGGAAAACCTGTTCTACTTTTTTGTTCTGGTAAAACAAGTTTTTGCATTCCAAATAGAATTGCTCACCTTGCATTGGAGTGCAACAACTTCGTTGTTGCAGGCAAAAACAAGTTTTTGCACTCCAAATTAAAAAGCTCACCTTGAGGGCAATGTGGGCTACATGATGTCAAATAAAACCGGCTGTGTTCTGTCCCTTGGGAGGTACTCAGGGACTGGAGGAAGAAACCACAGCCGGATCTCATATTATATTACGATAAAGCCTTTGCCTTTGGACAAAACCAATAGCTTGGTCATTTCACTACCTCCTTTTTCCTGCTGCCTGCCAATTGTGAACAAGGGTGCTCGACGACAAGAGATGATCAAGCACCCTTTTCTGTTGCCTGACCCGTTCTGTTCGCAGCGCTAGAACTGATCGCTGGTCACTGAACGGTCAATCGTTGGGCCGAACTCATGAATGGCGTTTAGCAGCGCCTTAGCCTCACCAGTCTCGGAAGAAGACCTTCCGATCTCGGCATTCATTCGCTTAAACCTCTCCAGCGCATTATAATGTCTTAACTGAGGATAGGTGTTGTATGTCTGGCGATGGTCACTCATAGATGGTATGTATGCCTCCTTTCGCTTGGCTTGTACGACGCTGATTTCTTCAAAACCGATTCTCAGGCCATAAACAAGATAGTCAAAAACCACTTCCGAGGTTCCGCCTCGCAACTCGCGGACGACCATCTCGTCAGTGGTAAGGGAAGCCACGTACAGTCCTTCGCAGTCTCCTCGAGGGGTGAGATGGGCTGTAAGCCCTATCTCGGGGTTGGTGACCCATTTGAAGGTCTCACCTAATGGAACACGAGCTTCACCCCCTGAAAGTTTTGCCGTGCCGCGAGTGTAAGTCGCGGTCTCATCTCCTTCCGGTGAAGTGTAGACGATCACCTTGTCTGCCTCATGCGGGTGGTTTTGAACAAAGCTGTTACTTCCCGAACCCAAGACTTTGTAAGTGCTCCAAGCGACGTCGACATCCATGCCGCTCGAGAGATCGACAAAATTCCCGCCTGAGACATCGCCCTTGGCTTGGATTCCGGTACCATAATATCCACAGTACGCAAAGCCACTTAAGTCGGTGCCGAAAGCGCCGCCGATGCTGTCGCCGATGGCGTGTATGCCTCGGCCCCTGGTGCGATACCCCAGATAAACATAGTTGTCCACCCCGCTGTCCTCGAAGTAGCCTCCCGCTATACTCCCTTTACCTTTTACTCCGTAGTCACCTCCGACCGCATGCAGCCGAGCCGTCGGGGTAATCGTCCCCACGCCAACGTTGCTGTTGCGGCTGGGATTCAAGAATATATGTTCACCATCTGCGTTCCCCTGGAAGTAAAGATGCGCCCCCGAGAAAGAGAAATCAAGAACAGTGCCATCGGTCCTCATTGCAATCCAGTGTCCAGTGGCATCCTCTTTCAATTGAATTCTATCACCTCTGACATCAAGCTTGTAGGAAGGGCCGGTTGTCCCAATCCCCACTTTGCCATCGTTTCTTATGGTCATAACCGCATCAGAAAATGTGGGGTTGTCAAGATTAGCGTTTGCATCCTGCAAGAAATGAAAGCTCCCTCGATTCCAGGTGCTGGTTAATTCATAGACTAATCCCCCCTTACCCCTGGTTGAGCCGTCCCCACCTGCCGAGAAAAGGATACCGGGACCAGATCCCACATTAGCGTTCGGATTATCCAGCTTCAAAGGATATGACAAAGCAGCATCCTCCGATAGATGTAGTTTCTTAGAGGGGTTGGAAAGCCCGATGCCCACCTTGCCACCGGTCTCATAAATAGCTGAGTTTCCAAGAGTAGCGGTAGCTGTGAATTTGGGGATGTAATTGGCTGTGCCGCTTCCACCGATGCCCCCTGGTGCTGCCTGCCAGGTTCCTAAACCTGAAGCATCAGAGGTCAAAACATAACTATTAGAAGCACCTGAAGACATTTTGAAGCCGCTCATCTTAATGATTCCGGACACATCCAGCTTCTCCTGAGGGCTTATGGTACCAATGCCAACATTACCGGTGCTGTCCTGGATGACCATCCTGGTTCCGGGCGTTCCAGAAAAGTTGTAGAAATAAAGATATTTACTTCCAGAATTCCAGGCAAAGTTCCATTTGGCAGAGCCGTTTTGTTGAATATTTAGCCCAGCCAGGGCACTGGTGGTATTCAAAGTTAACTGAGCATCAGTTCCTTTCAATTCCAGCAAGGTTGTTGGACTGGTGGTTCCGATCCCTATTTTGCCTCCAGTTTCATAGAGCATCGAGTTGCCAAGCGTGTTTGAGCTGGTGAATTTGGAAAGGTAATTGGCTGTTCCGCTTCCGCCAATGCCTGTTGATGCAGCTTGCCAGGTTCCTACACCGGAAGCATTTGAGGTTAAAACATAACCATTAGAGGCACCTGCGGACATTTTGAAACCGCTCATATTCACGATTCCGAACACATCCAGCTTCTCTTGAGGAGTGATCGTTCCAATGCCAACGTTACCATCTGTGCGATATACGTTGCTCCCAGAGATGGTCCAATCGCCGTCGGTTTCAGAAGTCCCAGCCCGATGAGCAAAAGGAACACTGGTTAGCCTTGTTCTGGGAGTAAGTTCCGGATCAGTTCCAACTTTGATCCCCAGATACCTGACGCTGTCCTCAAAAACCGAAGATGAAAGTGAACTTATGCTCCCCAGCAAAACGTTAAAAAGTCCATTGGTCACGTTAACATCAGTATGATGCTCCCACCATAAGGAATCGCTCCCTGAGATAGAACCATAGATCTTAAAAGTTAAATCGTACTCCCCGTCTGATACCGGGCTTCCTCCTGGTGTGGTCAGCATCCCCTGATAGCTGATCAGCTGTGGAATGCCAGCCAAGCCCAAACTGATAAGAAAAACAACAAGAATTACAACAGCAATTAAAGAGACGCGATTCATAGGAAACCTCCTATGGGTTTTAGGGTTAATATTTTTCACAATTAAACAAGTTTTTCACTTTCAGGCAAGGTAATTTTATTCAATTGAGAACATGCAGCCTAACACAAAAGGCGATTAATTTTCAGCCCAACCAACAATCTCTCCATAGCCTTAAAAACTGTTACATAGTTTGAGTGCACAAAAAGAATAATTAAAAAACATAAAAATTAACCCGGGTACAAATTTTTTTTGAAATTTAACAATCCCGGGTTTTAATTTAATGATTTTTATAAAAGAAATTTATTTTTTTCTTGACAAATCCTATTTATTCCTTTTTATGTATTTCAAATTGTAATAATAACACATCTTGCAGCCAAATGAAAAAGAGATGTAGATTTATCAGTCCAATGATCAGGGGGAGATAAAACTATATCATCAAACTATTCAAAGGAGAAAGGAGGTTTATGCTAAAATTTCTAAAGCGTTTCAAAAACAAAAAAGAAATGGGTTTCACCTTAGGTTTTATCCTCTTTCTGCTTCTGCTTCCCCGGGTATCCTCCTGGGGAGGATCTCCTCCCGATGTTGTGATGGTCGGTGATGAAACCTGCTCAGCCTGCCATA
>LJUW01000046.1 GCA_001304315.1 candidate division Zixibacteria bacterium SM23_73_2
TTCACCAATCATTCTCTAATCCCGAACACCCTAATTTATAATGTTCTAACCCTATCTCTGTGAAAATCTATTCTATTTATTGTAAATTTAAGCATTTATGCAAGCTTGTCAAGCACTTTTTAGGAAGATTTCCTTGTCGTTTTGTGGCTGTCGGGTCCCCTCAGGGTGACTGAGAATTGTCATTCTGAGTCCGTAGGACGAAGAATCTCTTTTCCCAAACCGCATAAAACCGAGATTCTTCACTCCGCTTTGCTCCGTTCAGAATGACAAATGTAAGTTCTCGGTCAGCATCTCCTTACCCGACAGCAACCGCTTTTTTCGCAAAACTGACATTTTTAATTTGCATTGACAAACCTTATTTTTTTAATTGACAATTTTAAAGTTTAAGATTAATTCTAAGATCAGTATGGGTAAAAGGATAGATTTAAACATAATCCTGTTTCTCTTATTTTTTCTTTTAACTTTTTCTGAAGTATCTGCCCAAACCGCCAAGAAGGATACTCTTTTTTCGGGGATAGAGTTGAATGCCTTCGTGGACACAACCGAGGTGCCACTCAACAGCCAGGTAACCTTAACCGTTGAGTTGAGCTGGCAGGGTGAACAGAAGGATATCACAGTGGAGATGGCAAAGACATTGCCCCTGGAAAATCTGGAGAACACCGGTTCGGTATCAATTAACCAGAAGAGGGTGGTTGAGGGTATACCTGGATCGGCTAAAACCTATAAATTTTTCTTAAAGCCTTTAAGTGAAGGGGTGGGTAAAATTGGTGAAGTTGATTTCAATTATATCGATCTTCAAAGCGGCGATACTCTCTCAGTGTTTACCCAACCGATTGAAATTAAAATTACTCCACCCGTTTTAAAGAAAGGGGATAATACTTTAACCTATCTGATTGTTATCTTAGCCTTAGTATTCATAATTATTACTATTTTTGTTCTCAGGAAAAGGGGAAAAAAAGAAGTAAAGGAACAAAAACAAAAGAAGGAAAAAAGTCTTGAGGAAGAGACAAAGATAAAGCTCAAAAACTTAAGGAATTTTATTGATAAAGACGAGTTTGACATTTTTTTCAAGGAATTTCATCGAGTCCTGACCGGTTATATCGAGCTTAAATACCACATTTACATTAAGGGCAGAACCACCATAGATGTTTTCAATTCACTTTCAGGGTTAGATCTGGATGAAGCCGAACTTGCCCTTTTTAAAGGGATATTGACCAGATGTGATCTTTTCAAGTATGCGGATGAGAAGTTCAGCAAAAAAGACCTTAATGACGTTATCGAGGAGTTTGAAAAAATCCTGGAACAAAACCTTTGAGGTGAAGTAAAATAAAGAAAGCTTCAATAAAGTGTTATCTTAACGCTTTCGCAGCTATAAATCGTATAAATTTGTTGAATTAGAATCCAAAAGGAGAGCTTATGCACCAGGATATTAAAGAGATTCAGAAGAAGGTTGAGAAGGAAAGCGTTTTTATAAAGCAGCTTACCTCTGAGATCGGGAAAGTAATCGTTGGCCAGAAGTATCTGGTGGAAAGACTTCTGGTGGGTCTTTTGGCTGACGGCCACATATTGATCGAGGGGGTTCCCGGGTTAGCCAAGACCCTTTCGGTAAGAACCTTATCCTCTGCTATTCAGACCAAGTTTCAGAGGATTCAGTTTACCCCTGATCTTTTGCCTGCGGACTTGATCGGCACAATGATCTACAATCCCCAAAATGGTGATTTCACCACTAAGAAAGGTCCCATATTTGCCAACCTTATTCTGGCAGATGAGATCAACCGTGCTCCAGCCAAGGTCCAATCGGCTTTGCTGGAAGCCATGCAGGAGCGCCAGGTCACCATCGGTGATAAGACCTTCAAGCTTAATGAGCCTTTTTTGGTTTTAGCTACTCAGAACCCGATCGAACAGGAGGGAACTTATCCTCTGCCTGAAGCTCAAATAGACAGGTTTATGCTTAAACTGTCAATCGGATATCCAGATAGAAAAGAGGAATCGGAGATTATGGAAAGGTTCACCCATGGGGGAAAGATCGAGATAAATGAGGTGATCACACCTGAGGATATCCTCAAAGCCAGGCAGGTAGCAAACCAGGTCTATGTGGATGAGAAGATCAAGGAGTATATTTTGAACATAGTTTTTGCAACTCGCGACCCCGAGGCTTACGGGCTTAAAATAAAGGATTTGATAGCCTACGGAGCTTCACCCAGAGCATCTATATATTTGAACTTGGCTTCCAAGGCTCATGCTTTCATTAAGGGGAGGGGCTATGTTACCCCGGAGGACATAAAATCCGTGGGGATGGACGTTTTAAGGCACCGGATAATAGTCTCCTATGAGGCTGAGGCTGAGGAAATCACCTCCGAGGATCTGGTGAGGATGATATTTGATCAGATCGAGGTACCCTGATTTAGGTTTTAGGTGAGAGGTTATATCAGATTATGTTGCCCAAAGAGGTTATTAAGAAGATCAGAGGGATTGAGATAAGGACGAAAAAGCTGGTTAACGATGTATTTTCCGGTGAATACCACAGTGTGTTCAAAGGGAGGGGTATGGATTTTTTGGAGGTTCGGGAATATCAGCCCGGCGATGACGTGAGAATTATCGACTGGAACGTCACCGCCCGATACGGGTACCCCTTTGTCAAGAAATTCAAGGAGGAGAGGGAACTCACCGTGGTCTTTTTGGTGGACGCCTCAGCATCCGGTCAGTTCGGAACAACCGACAGATTCAAAGGTGAGATCGCAGCTGAGCTCTGTTCCCTTCTGGCCTACTCAGCCACTAAAAATAACGATAAGGTGGGTATGATAATCTTCACCGATAAGATCGAGAAATACATTCCTCCCAAAAAAGGTCGCTTTCACGTGCTGAGGTTGATCCGCGAGGTCTTGTATTTCAAGCCGGAGAACAAGAAAACCGATCTGAATTGCGCCCTGGAGTATTTGGGGAGGGTGATAAAAAGAAGGGCTATTGTTTTTTTGATCTCGGATTTCTTATGTTCTGACTTTGAGAAACCTTTACGGATTGCCAGCAGAAAGCACGATCTGATTGCCATAAAAATAGAGGATCCCAGGGAAATTGAACTGGTAAATGTAGGTCTTTTGGAACTTGAGGATTCGGAAAGCGGGGAGAAGATCACCCTGGATACAATGGATCCGGAGGTAAGAGGTTCCTTCGCAGATTATGTAACCAGGGAGAATCAGGATTTGGAGAGGATGTTCGGGTCCATGGATCTGGATAGGGTGAGTGTTCTAACCGACAGATCCTATGTTGATCCTCTGATAAAATTTTTTAAAAAGAGAGCAAAGAGGTTCAGATGATAAAAAACAATTTGGAGTGCAAAGCTTTGTCTTTGCCTGGAATCGAGGGGGGGATCAGTAGGTTTGCACTCCGATCTTCTGAGGAGGATTTATGTTAGGAGGAATAGGAATTCAGGAGATTTTGATTATTCTGTTGATCATCCTGGTTTTGTTCGGGGCAAAGAAACTGCCCGAGCTGGCAAAAGGAATGGGTAAATCTGTTAAGGAATTCAAAAAGGGAATGAAGGATTTAGAGGAGGATATAAATAAAGAGGAAGAGGACAACAACGATAAAAAAAAGCTGGAAGGATAAGCTGAATCGATTTTGGTTTTAGTTTGGCCTATGCGAGCACCTTGGATAATTTGCTTGTTTTTAGCTTTGTCTATTTCTTTTTCTTTTGCACAGGTAAACGAATCCGTTATCCGGGTTGAAACCTGGGTGGACAAAGCGACCGTCACCGTAGGTGACAGGATCATATATACCCTTTTGATAAAAGCTGATTCCGATCTTGAGGTTGAGCCGGTATCTTTGGGATCAAGTCTGGGTGCTTTTGAGATAAAGGATTTTAAGGAACTGTCCCCTCAAAAGGATGAGAGGGGTAAATCGATTTACGGATACCAATACAACCTGACCATTTTCGAGGTGGGAGATTTCGTGATTCCCCCGGTTGAGGTAACCTACACCGATCCTGCGGGCAAAAAGCAAAAGATTTCAACCGATAAGCTGTTTATAACGGTAAAAAGCGTAAGCGGAGACCAAGCTGAAACCGCAGATATAAGGGGACTCAAAACGCAGATAGATGTTAAGGGAGGATACGGCATCTATTATCTGCTCATTTTTGGAGCGGTATCAGCCATAGCAGTTTTACTTTTTTACCTGAGGAGAAGAGCCAGGGCCTTGGAGATTCCCGAAGCCAAAAAGCAGAAAAGTTCAGCCTGGGAGGTTGCTTATTCGGAGCTTTTAGCTTTGAGTGACTCGGATCTTTTAAATAAGGGAAGGATAAAAGAATATTTCATAATACTCTCCGAGATTATTAAGAGGTATATCGGAGAAAGGTTTTCTTTTTCCTCTGAGGATAGAACCACAGAGGAGTTGAAGAAAAAGCTCAAGAAACTGAAGATGGAGATCAAAAAGGTTGAGTTGGTCCATTCGTTTTTCAGTTTTTGCGACCTGGTGAAATTCGCCAGATACATACCATCCCCAGATGAGATTGATAAAGCTTCTGAAAAAGCAAAGTTTATCGTGGATGAGACTGTGCCCAAAGAAGAGCTTATTTGGGAAAAAGAGGAGGTAGCTTAATAAAAGATGTTTAGCTTTGCCAATCCCTGGTTTTTGATTCTTTTTCTTCTGGTTCCGCTTGTTCTGTTTTATTATTATAAGAAGTATCAAAAAGAGAAACTCAGCATTAGATATCCGGAGTTAAAGCTTTTAAAAAACCTTAAGACCACCTCCCGGTTAAAACAAAGGCATCTGCCCATCTTTTTAAGGTCAGCAGTTATCCTTTTTTTAGCAATTGCCTTAGCCCGTCCTCAGACCGGAATGAAATCCACCCAGATCACCTCCGAGGGAATAGATATAATGCTGGTTCTGGATATCTCGGGAAGCATGCGGGCAGAGGATTTCAAGCCTCACAACAGGCTCTACGTGGCCAAGGAGGTAATAAAGAATTTCATCCAGGGTAGAAAAACTGACCGGGTGGGGCTGGTGGTATTTTCCAAACAGGCGTTCACCCAGTGTCCATTGACCCTGGACTACAATGTCCTTTTAAAATTCTTAAGCCAGGTTGACTTTGGTATGATCGAGGATGGCACTGCGATCGGTATGGCAATTGCCACCGGAGTTAACCGGTTGAAAGAGACCAAGGCTAAAAGCAAGGTGATGGTTCTTTTGACCGATGGGATAAACAATGCCGGGGAGATAGATCCTCTGACAGCAGCCGAGGTTGCCAGGACCATGGGGGTGAAGATCTATACCGTGGGAGCGGGGAAGCCCGGTGCTGCTCTGTATCCGATTCAGGATCCCATCTTCGGGAAAAGGTATGTTCAACTGGAGAACGAGATTGATGAGAAGACATTAAAGCAGATTGCCCAACTCACCGGAGCTGAGTATTTCCGGGCAAAGGATGAAAGAATGCTTGAGACCGTCTACCAGAAGATATCCCAGATGGAGAAGACCGAGATAAAGGTTAAGGAGTATATCCAGCATGAGGATTTGTTCTTTTACTTTTTGTTTTTAGGATTCGGGCTTTTCTTAGCCGAGATTATTTTAGCCAATACCATATACAGAAAGATACCATAAAGAAAAGGGAAAAAAGTCATGAGATTTGAGGAACCATCATTTGTTTATTCTTTGTTTTTGCTTATACCGATTTTGATTTTTTTCTATTTATACGTTTCGGTGCGAAAGAAAGCCTTAAAACAGAGATTTGCGAGCCCCCAGGTAATAGATAAGCTTTTACCCTCTTACAGCCCGAAGAAGCAAGGGCTTAAGGTATTCTTTATCCTTTTAGCCGTGCTTTTTCTGGGAGTTTCTCTGGCAAGACCACAATTCGGAGAAAAGCAAGCCTTGATTAAAAGGAAGGGAGTGGATGTTATCATTGCATTGGATGTCTCTTTATCGATGTTAGCCGAAGATGTTAAGCCAAATCGATTAGAAAAGGCTAAGCTTGAGGTGTCGGGACTTATAGATCGATTGAAGGGTGATCGGGTTGGCCTGGTCGCTTTTGCCGGCGAGAGCTTTATCCAATGTCCTTTGACTTTGGATTTGTCCTCAGCTAAGATGTTTTTGGATATAATGGTTCCTGATTTGATACCAATCCCGGGTACTGCGATAGGGGATGCCATCAGAACTGCCAGGTCTGCTTTCAGCCAGGAGGAGAAAAAATTCAAGGTTTTAGTCTTGATAACCGATGGGGAGGATCACGACTCCGAATCCCTGGAGGTTGCCGAGGAGGCTAAAGAAGAAGGGATAATAATATACACCATTGGAATCGGCACACCTTATGGTGAACCGATTCCCTTAAAGGATGAAAAGGGGAAATTAAGCGGGTTTAAAAAGGATGAGAAAGAGGAGGTTGTTTTATCCAGGTTAGATGAGTCTACCTTAAAGAAGATCGCTCAAAAAACCGGTGGAAAATACTTCCGGGCAACTGCGGGAGAGATAGAGCTGGATAAGATATATGGCCTGATATCGGTGATGGAGAAAAAGGAACTCGAGGGTAAAATGGTCACCCAGTACCAGGAGCGATATCAATACTTTTTAGTGCTCTCTCTGTTTTTCCTTGCCTTGGAGATTTTCATCTCCGAAAAGAAAAGAAATAAAAAAAGAGGTGAGGGGATTGAATCATAAAGATTTTTTGAAGAAGGTTGTTTTACTTTTAGTGCTGTTTGTATTTTTATTTCCAAATTTTGCAAGATCGGATTCTTATTCCTCCTTAAACAATAAAGGCAACAAACATTACAACCAGGGTTTGTATGATCAAGCCTTGAAATATTACCAAAAAGCAGAGATAGAAAATCCAGCCTCGCCTGAGGTCTCATATAACTTGGGCAGTGCTTTCTACCAGAAGCAGAACTACCAAGAGGCGCTTTCAAGTTACAATAAGGCTCTGAATTTAGAGGACTCTTTGGATCTGGCAAATACCTATTACAACCTGGGAAATACTTTCTACCGGTCTGGTAAATACCAGGAGGCAATAGGAGCTTACCAGAGGTGTCTGGAGATAAACCCGGAGGATGAGGATGCAAAATTCAACCTGGAGCTGGTGAAAAAGAAAACCGAAAAGATGCTTCAAAATGAGAAGGAAAGACAAGAGGAAGAGAATAAAGAGAAAAAAGAAAAAAGGGAAGATCAAAAAAAGCAAGAAGAGCAAAAAGGTCAACAAAAACAACAGGAAAAGCAGAAGCAAAGCCAACCAGAAGAGAAAAAAGGAGAACAGGAAAAAAGGGAGAGGGAAAAGATCCAACCTCCAACTCCCAAGGAGGGAATGACCAAAGAGGATGCGGAAAGGATTTTAAACTCGATAAAGGATGACGAGAAAGAACTTCAGAAGCATAGAAAGGCATTTCTAAGCAAGAAAAGGGTCAAAGTGGGAAAGGACTGGTAAATATGGTATACAGAAAACGGAAAACGGAAAACATAAAAAAGAAGGAAAAATCCACAGAGGGGATTGTTTTTTTACTGATAATACTCTTTAGTTTTTGTTTAGGTTTTTGGCTTCAGAGCTCTTTTGCTTCGGATATAATTTTCAATGCCGATGTTGACCGCACCGAGGTCAGTCTGGATGAGCAAATTACATTGAGCATATCGGTCTCTGGAGATGTGAAATCCATTCCACAACCCGATCTTCCAACGCTGGATGATTTCTCAGTTTATTCTGCTGGCAGATCCCAGAGCTTTGAATTCGTTAATGGAAAGACATCCTCTTCGGTGAGTTTCAATTATACCCTGGTTCCCAAGAAGGCAGGGGAGTTCACCATAGGTCCAGCCCAGATCTCTTTGGAAGGCAAACTCTACCAAACCGTTCCTATCGAAATCAAGGTAACGCCATCAAAGACTGAACCTAAAACCCCCTCCGAAGGAGAAGAGAGAAGAACAATCAGGGAGAAGGCAAAAGACCTTTTCATAGAGACCGTGGTGGATAAGAAAAAAGCCTATGTGAACCAGCAGATAACCTTGACCTTCAGATTTTATCAGGGGGTAAGGCTTTTCAGAAATCCCGAGTATACTGCTCCGAGTTTAACCGGATTCTGGGTGGAGGACCTTCCTCCTCAGAAACAATATTACAAATCGATAGACGGGAGAAGATATTTTGTCACCGAGGTCAATACCGCTTTGTTTCCCACCAAGGCAGGGAAGCATACCATTGGAGAAGCAACCCTGAAGTGCAGGGTAGAGGATATTGACAGGTTTTTTGACTTCGATCCTTTCAGCATACTGGATCGGGATATGAGAAGCCTGTTCCATGAGAGAAAGCCCAAGATATTGAAAACCGAACCAATATTGATCGAGGTCTTGCCCCTTCCCCAAGAGGAAAAACCTGAGAACTTTAAGGGAGCGGTGGGAGACTTTTCCATCTCAGCTCAGGTGGATAAAAAAGAGGTTGAGGCCGGGCAGCCCCTCACTTTGAAGATAAGGATATCCGGGGAGGGTAATATTAAATCCATATCGGAACCGGATTTTCCTCAGATAGATGATTTCAGGATTTACAATTCAGGAAGCTCGGAGAACGTTTCAAAAGAAAATTACAAAGTTCAGGGATTTAAAGTCTACGAGGAGGTACTGATACCCAAGGCACCCGGGAGTTACACCATCCCCTCGGTGGAGTTTCCTTATTTTAATCTAAAAACAAAAAAATACCAGGTTAAAAAAACCGAGCCAATTACCATAACCGCCTACCCTTCCACTTCCCTTCCTTCCTCGCCTCTGTCTCAGATTCCTCAGGAGATGCTCGATTTCGAGCTGAGGGACATAAGATACATAAAAACGGGTTTGGAGGGATTGGAAAATCAAGGCGGGTATCTTTTTAAAAACCCGTGGTTTTTGGTTTTTCAGTTTTTGCCCCTTCTGGTTTTGATAGTCGCTTATCAATACAAAAGAAAAAAACAGAAGCTGGATAATGATGTGGGATATGCTCGAAAGATGAAAGCCTTTGGGTGTGCCAAAAGGAGATTGAGGTCTTCTGAGAAGCAAATCGATTCAAAAAAACCCAAGGAATTCTATTCCGAGGTGGCAAAAGCTTTGACCTCGTACATGGCGGATAAGCTGAACCTTTCCGCTTTTGGTTTAACCAAAAAAAAGATGAGAGATGAATTCGAAAAGGCGGGGTTGGATGAGGATGCCATTGATGAGATGATGAATCTTTTAGAGAAGTGCGATCTGGCACGATTTGCACCAACCTCTTTTTCCGAGGATGAGATGATGGAATTTTTAAAATCAACTCAAAAATTAATCTCCGATTTAGAGAGAAGACTGAAGTTATGAGAAAAATATTTAAATTTTTCTTTTTATTTCTATTTGTCATTTTTATCACCGGACTAATGTCTGTTCGGGGATCTGAGATAGAAGGACTTTTTCAAAATGCCAACTCAGCCTACGATCAGGGGGATTACCAGAAGGCAATCCAGCTTTACCAGAGGATCATCCAATCCGGGGTGAAAACTTCTAAGGTCTATTACAATCTGGGCAACGCTTGTTTTCGAAACGAAAACAGAGGATTGGCAATCCTTTATTATCTTAAAGCCTTGAAGCTTCATCCCAGGGATGAGGATACTAACACCAATCTAAGCTTCGTTAAGCTTTTCACCGTAGATAAAATCGAAAACGAAAAAAACTTTTTCCTGTCAAAAGTTTTTTCCTCGATCCGCAGTCTGGCTACCCTGGACGAGTGGACCTTTTTAACCTCAGGCTTTTACTTTCTGGGTATGATTTTCTTGATCCTTTTTGTTTTAACCAGAAAACTGAAAAGGCTTCATTTAACCCTTTTTTCTGTTTTTATAACCCTTTTCCTTTTAACTTCTATCTTTTTAGGTTCAAAAATCTATTCTGAGACCGTGGTGAAAAGAGGGGTGGTGGTGGCTTCGGAATCTGAGGTAAGATCTGGCCCGGGAGATGATTATACCCTGCAGTTTAAGGTTCATGAGGGATTGGAATTTAAGATAAAGGATAAAAAAAACAATTGGCTTTTAATTTATCTACCCAACGGTGCCCGGGGATGGTTGAAATCCGGGGATGTGGGGATTGTCTGATTTGAAGATCGGTATCTTTTTTAGAAGATGATCTTCTTTGACCGGCTCAATCTTCATGACAAAAATGGGGTACAATTCTGTTTAGCTTGAACCGCACAGAGAAATCGCTTTTTTATTTTTTTGCTGTCAGACTTCAGGGGATAGTTTAGATATGGGTTGACACAAAAATCTTTTTATGCTATTTTTCCGAAAATGAAAAAGCTTTGTCTAAAGAAGGTTTCGAAGAAAAAGTGGATTTTGGAAAACCATACTCCAAAGGAGATTTTAGTTTTAGATCAGGTTGATTTAGAGGTTGATCCGGGCGACCTTATCACCATAATCGGTCCATCTGGAAGTGGTAAATCAACCCTTTTAAGAATTTTGAACCGTCTGGAAGATGCAAGCGAGGGGGATATTTTTCTGGATGGGGGAAATATCAAAGATATGGACGTGATCGAGCTTAGGAGAAAGGTGGGGTTGGTCTTTCAGGTGCCGGTGATGTTCGATTCAAGCGTAGAGGAGAACATCTTCTACGGTTTGAAACTTCTGGGACGGGAGGGGGAAAAGGAGGTGGCTGAGAGGTATTTGAGTTTAGTGGGATTGAACAGGGATTTTCTAAAGCGTGATTCTGCCCGGCTTTCAGTGGGGGAGAAACAGAGGATCTCTGTTGCCCGTGCTCTGATGGTGGAGCCGGAGGTTTTGCTTTTAGATGAGCCCACCTCTGCTTTGGACCCCACGGCTACCCTGGAGATAGAAAATCTGGTATTGAAGTTGAACCTAAAGCTGAACCTCACAGTTTTGTTGGTTACCCACGACATCCAGCAAGCCAGAAGATTAGGGCATAAAAGCGTTGTGGTGGTCAAGGGGAGGAAGGTGGAGGAGGGTCCAATCGAGAATCTTTTTGGCTTTCCTGAAAGCCATTTAACCAAAAGATTTCTTGAAGGAAACCTAAAAGAGGGAAGTTAAGATGAATTTCGATCTCCAAAGCATTTTGGCAGCCCTGGCTCTGGTGGGGGTGGGAGTGGGTTTATCCATTTACCAGAGGGTGAAACTGGAGAAGGATATTCTCATCGGAACGGTAAGGACCTTTGTTCAGCTGATCGCCATAGGCTACGCCCTGAATATAATATTCGATTTAGACCACATTCTTTTGATACTTTTAACCGTTATGGTTATGGTGGTGATCGGTGGATATACCGCAGGGAGAAGGGCTGATCTTTTCTTCTCGGGCTTTTCCATATCCACCTTATCCATCGGATTGGGGACTTTTTCTACCTTGGGCTTTATGCTTCTTTTGGGAATAATAAACATCGATCCCAAATACGTGATTCCTTTAGGTGGGATGATGGTGGGAAACTCGATGAATGCATCGGCTTTGGCTTTGGAGAGGCTGGATTCCGAGGTTCGGGGCAAAAGGGCTTTAGTCGAGCAGAGATTGGCATTGGGAGCAACCTGTTCTTTGGCTATTGAGGATTCCTTCAGAAAAACGGTAAAAGCAGCCATGATTCCGATTTTGAACGTGATGAAGGTGATAGGTTTGGTGCAGCTACCCGGAGCCATGACCGGAATGATCTTGGCCGGTGCCTCACCCCTCTCCGCGGTGATCATTCAGATTATAGTGATGTACATGCTGGTCTCCTCGGTGACCATCAGTGCTGTTTTAACTACCGTTTTAGCCCGCAGTCGTTATTTTACCAAGGATCATCAAATAGTGGAGGTGGCGATATGAGAAGGTACATTTTAGTTTTAATTGCTTTTCTTTTTTATAATTTTTTGTTTTCAGGTTGTGAAACCGGGCAAAGGAAAACCTCACTTGAGGTTTTTCAGGATAAGATAGTCTTTTTCTGCGGGGATGGTATTTGCACTGTTGACCCCGATGGTTCGGATTTGAAAAAGGTTTCTTCCTCAAAAAGAAAAGGGGCATATTTAAACTCCAGCTGGTCCTCTGACAAAGGGATGATAGGAGCAACGGTTTTCGTCAGGAAAATGCCCCAGATACTTTTGATTGCATCCGATGGCTCGAGGGTCGACACCCTGGGGCTGCCGGTGGAAAAAGAAGAGAAAGTAGTGGTGAAAAAGAGCGTATATTTTCGAGGTTGGGTAGGAGAGGATGGATTATTATTCTCCACCGGTGCATTTGAGGATGCAAGAGCGGGGGTGATTGATACCACAGGGGAGGTCAAAAAGATATTGAGGGGGAGTTATCCCAAAGGTTTGGGCCAACACAAAATCGCATATCTGGGTTACAGTTATGCAAAAGGAGGGATGGGAACCGACATTATGATCTTTGATTTAGAAGCAGGGAAAAATCTCAACCTGACCGGGGACAAAAAGATACAGTATTTTCTTCCAACCGGCTCCCCGGATGGGGAAAAGATCGCCTTTGCTTTTGCTTCCCGGGAAAGAGCGGAGGAGCTCTGGATCATAAACTTGGAAGGAAAAGAGAGAAAGCTTCTGGCTACAAAGGAAAAAGATTATGAGGGGATGCAGATGAGAACCATCGAGTTTTCTCCTGACTCAAAAAGACTTCTTTTTCTTCCTGACAATGGAGCTCAAAGCGAGGTTTACGTCGTTAATACCGACGGAACCGGTTTGAAGGGGATAACCGGAGGGATCGCTCATGGCAGAGGGGGTGCCAGCTGGTCTCCCGATGGAAAGAGAATCGTCTTCACCTCCAGCAAGGATGGGAATGAAGAGCTTTATATTATCAATGCCGATGGGACCGGACTTTTCAGGTTAACCCAAAACGAAACAGGAGACTGCTGCCCGGATTGGTGATTTTGGATTATGAAAACCAAGGAAAAGATAAAAAAAATCTCAGTACTTTTAAACAAAGAATACGGGAAAAAGGTCTGGAGATCAAGGGGTGAACCCCTTTCGGTTTTGATCGGAACCATACTCTCGCAGAACACCTCGGACAACAACAGCCACCAGGCATTCGAAAATCTGAAACGGAGTTTTAAAAACTGGGAATCGGTAAGAAAAGCACCGATAAATAAAATCGAAAATGCGGTAAGACATGGAGGGTTAGCCAAAATAAAGGCTAAAAGGATAAAGGACATTTTGAACCAGATAAAAAATGATAATCACAACACCTCCCTATCTCAACTGAGGAAGATGAAAACACAGGAGGTAATTGATTATCTTGGTAAATTCAAAGGGGTGGGGGAAAAGACCATTGCCTGCGTTCTTCTTTTTTCCTTGGGGCGTCCGTTTATTCCGGTGGATACTCACGTTTTCAGGTTGTCCAAAAGATTAGGTCTTATTCCGAAAAAAGCCGATTCCAATAAGGCGCATACTATCCTGCAAAAGGAGGTTTACCCAAACTTGGTTTATTCATTTCATTTAAACCTGATAAGGCATGGTAGAGAGGTGTGCAAAGCCAAAAACCCGAGTTGCGGGGATTGCGTTCTGTTCGATCTCTGCCAAGCCCCGGAAAAGAATAAATTCATAAAAAAAGGAGAGAGGCTTTATGCCAAAAATTAACATCGAGGAGGCTATAAAAAAGATCAAAAAGCCCTTTGAGCCACTTCATCTGGTGGACGTGGGGGATTACAACGTTTATCTGGTCGAGCTCAAGGGCGAATACAAACGCCACAAACATCCCTATGATGAATTATTTTACGTGGTCAGGGGGGAGGTCGAGATAGAGCTTGACCAGAATACCGAGAAGCTCAAAGCCGGAGAGGGCCTTCTGGTGAAGAAAGGAGAGTTTCACAAATCGAAATCAAAAAAAAGTTCGGTGGTGATGATGTTCGAGAAGGCTGGACTCAACATGCTGTTCAAATAAAATGGATAATGTAAACATAATAAGGCCGGGTTTTTTTGCTCCCACATTTGAGCTTTCCGATACAGATGGTAAAAAAGTAAGCTTAGCTTTTTTCTCCGGTGAGAGGACCGTTTTTCTGATTTTCTTTCCTGCCCTTAAAGAAAAAGAAATTCAGGATTTTCTAAAAGCTTTTCAGGAAAAACTCAAGCAGATAAAATTAAAAGGTGGGGTGGTTTTGGGAATCAGTTCAGCCAGCAGAAGAGAGTTAAGACAAGAGAAAGAGAAATTAAAAGTTGATTTTCCTCTTTTGTTTGATGAGAACGCTTTGGTTATTTCCCAATATGGAGTAATGGATACTCACTCAGGAAAAGCTCTTTGTTATCCGGCGCTTTTTGTGGTAAGCATAGATGGTTTGATAGGTTTTCGCAGGGTCTGGATTGAAAAGGATTATTTGCCTGAGCTTAAGAAGATACTTTTAGGCTTGGATGAATTGGTTTAAAGCTATTGGGCTTACCAGGGGAATTTATCTTTTTATGGTTGATGGACTTAAAGCTTACTAAGAGATGCTCAAAAGATTTGCTTTTTAACATGAATTTTATATATTCAAAGAAGGTGGAAGCGGATAGGATCTGGTGGTCCTTGCGGACTTCAAATCCGTTATTTCCTCGTCAGAAGCGGGGAAAGGTGGGTTCGATTCCCACCCCTTCCGCCAATGATATTTTATTTATGTATTTGCTGGGTCCCTGATCCGGTGGAAAGGACCTTTTGAGTCAGGGGACCCAAAAACACAGGATCAGGATATGGTAGCCGCAGGCTTCAGCCTGCGATCATAGATATTGGAAAATAAGGTGTTGTTGCCGAAGTCTACAAATGTCATCCTGAACGAAGTGAAGGATCTTTTATGTTACAGGAAAACTGAGATTCTTCCTCCCGCTGTTAGCGGGACTCAGAATGACACAATGGAGTTGAGCAACAGCCCCATAAATTACGTAACCTATCCACCGAAGGTGGGTCCTCCTTTAGTGGAAAGGTTGCGGTAACAAGGTCGAAACTATGGTGGAAAAAGAGAAAATAAAACTCACAGCCTATGCCTCAAGCTCGGGGTGAGCTTCGAAATGTAGTCCAGAGGACACGATGCAGGTTCTGCATCATCTGAATAAGTTCGATGACCCCAACATTTTGATCGGCTTTAACTCGATTGATGATGCCGGGGTATATAAATTGACCGATGATTTGGCTCTGGTTCAGACAGTGGATTTCTTCCCACCGATTGTGGATGATCCTTACGATTTCGGTGCTGTTGCCTGTGCCAACTCTTTATCCGATGTATACGCTATGGGAGGAAAACCGATCTCAGCTTTAAATTTAGTAGGATTTCCTTCCAACAAACTTCCTCTCAAAGTTTTAGAGGAAATCTTAAAGGGTGGTGCTGATAAAGCTAAAGAGGCAGGTGTCTCGATAATCGGAGGGCACACGATAAAGACCAAAGAGCCTTTATATGGTCTCTCAGTTACCGGAGTTGTTCATCCCCAGAAAATCATTAAAAACAGCGGAGCTGAGAAGGGGGACCTTTTGATTTTAACCAAACCCCTGGGAAGCGGAATAATAACCACTGCGCTAAAACAGGGAAAAACAAATGAAGAGCTCGAAGATAAAGTTACGGGTATTATGGCAGCTTTAAATAAAAGCGCCTGTGAGGCAATGGTGGAGGTGGGAATAAAAGCTGCAACCGACATCACCGGTTTTGGTCTTCTGGGTCATCTCTGGGAGGTGTGCTCCTCATCCGGGGTGGGGGCAGAGATTTATCTCTCCCGCATTCCGACAATAAAAGAGGTATGGGATTTGGCTGCTCAAAAGTGCATTCCCGGAGGAACTTTAGCAAATCTGAAATTCTCAGAGGATAAGGTAGTCTGGGAGGAAAGGATTGACCAGGTGGCGAAATTCGTTCTGGCTGATGCCCAGACCTCAGGGGGACTTTTGATCTTTTGCCCTCAGGAAAAAAAGGATAAGCT
>LJUW01000047.1 GCA_001304315.1 candidate division Zixibacteria bacterium SM23_73_2
GGAAAATCAACGAAAATCCATTTCCACTTTCAACTATCAAGAAATCTCCCTATATTTACTATAATTAATATAACATATATCTAATTATTGTCAAGTATAATATTCAATAATATAAGTTTTATTTTTATAATATATAGTTTACATGTTTAATTTATTGATATAGAAGAAGATAGGGTGTGTCCTGTTGAGCATTAAAAAATTAAAAGATAAACAATAACCCGCGAGGATATCCGAAGGGTGCTTCGCATAACCTTTGAAAGAGTCAGACTTTACAAAGGATAAGATAGCAGGAGGTTGGGGTTTTTTAAATAGTTATAGTGGCCAGGGGGATTTTTGGGAAGGGAAAAGAGAGCGGTTTAAAAGAGGATAAAGATGGAATTGAGGAAGTTATTGTTAGAAGAGGTTAAAGGAGTGGTTGGCTGTGATAGTTATGAATAGAATGAAAAGAGGAGAGCTTATCGGATGGGAGCTAAAAGCGGGGACCATTGACTGAGTATGGTTGGATAAAGGGGATATCCGAAGGATCAAGAGAAGGGTGCCATTGCTAAGGGGTATAGGTTGGACTCCATCGGTATGAGAAAAATACAGAAGAAGGCAGAAGGCACCAGGGGTGATTTCCCCCTTCTGTAGTCCGACCAAGGGCTTTGGCAGTTTGAGTTAAGATTTTGTTCCATCAGTAGTTTTACTGGCCGAATACGGAACAAGCATTAACATATGCGGGGGAAAAATGTCTTGTCTTAAAAAAGTAATGAAGTGAAATGGGTTTGGACAACCGGTGTAGCATAAATAAAAAACTCCTCCCTCCTGCCAAAGGCGGGAGGGAGAAGTTCTGTTTCATCAGAGCTTGGTGATTACGGTTGGCCCAGATTCGAAAATCCAGGTACTGTGAAAAGACTTGGCTGTGGTCCAAAGGGCATCTCAGAAAAGCGTGCGTAGTCTATTGGTGCTGGTCCTTTTCCGAAGTAGTAGTTGGCTATATAAATCACATCCGATAAGTTCACTGCAAAATCATAGTTTGCGTCAGCCTGATCGATGAAGGGCTTGGGCTTTGGTCCTTTTCCAAAATAATAATTGGCGATATAGATAACATCAGAAAGATTCAAGCTGCCATCGCAGTTGGCATCTCCTCGGTAGAAGCCCATAAATTTCAGCGCGGTAAACCAGTGCTTCATATACCACGGGTATCCAGGTGCCTCTCTTTCAGGAGAATCTTTGATGATAACGATGATCTTGGTATGACAAGGTTGTATGGAGAATTTTTCAGTAGTGAGAAGGGTGGACATATCGTATGGACCCTGAGTGGTGTCCCAGGTGTTCCAGTCATCCCCATTCATCAGGTTCCACAATGAATCTCGGTCCCAGCCCCATCCAGCATTAGGATGGACGTAGACACCGTTATCTACTGCTGCGAAGCGCTCTGCCTGGGGTTCTCCGGCAATCGGGACGAACATCACCCCAAATGAGGTATCCGGGTTGGCGATGTTGTATTGACCGCCCCAGTTTATCTCCTCAAAAGCGATACCGTGGTCAAGATAAGCATCAGGATGGAGATCCCAGTCCAACCACAGAGCTACCCTCAAGCTGTCTATTGGATCCAGTCCTCTATTGTGGATTATCCACACCTGGATTATCAGTCTGCCAGCACCGTAGCCAGCATTGTCGCCCAAAGAGGGATCATCATCATAATCATCCCAGGCTATCGCAGTAAGGTTGATGTCCAGGGGGAGTCCCTCATCTTTCGGCTGGTTGTGGAAGTAACTGGTGGTAAGCAGGTTCACTCCCAGATCCTCCAGCTCATCGGTCTGAGGATTGACCTTTCCGGGGAAGTAGTAGTAAACATAGTTCATTGGCTCGTAGGGCCAGTACTCCCCGGCTGGATCGTTGTCTCCTCCGAAGAAGGCCAAGTTGGAGGAATGGTTGCCAAAGATATAAGAGCCGTCGAAGAGGGCATTGCCATAGGGGTCCCACCAGAAAGCATAAGTATCTTGGGCTCCCTCTCTACCATAATTGCACTTGACCATACCGGTCCACCAATCTCCACCTCGATAAGCCCAGATGGTCTCGCACCTGAAGGGCGACTCCGGGCAAATTATCTTGGCTGCCTCAATCTCCACCCAGATCGGAGGTGGAGGTACAAACTCTGGAACTGGATATGGACACTGTGGGTTAAAATTGTGACCCAGATACTTGTTCAGGTCAAGATCCCACCAGGGGTAGACATCAGGAGCGAACATCAATACTCCGCAGGGGGTGATCGACTCCATAACCGGGTAGATGTCGTGAGCAACGTTACCTGCATCATTGTGGCAGTATGGAACTATAAAGTGGTCATGCGGTAGATAAATACCCTGCCCAAGACAATTGATATCCAGGTCAGGATCAGAGATCTTCAGAAGACCGTGGATATAATCAACTCCAGCGCAGGTTATCCAGTGTCCTCCAATCCTGAACCATGCACCTGAAGTGTCCTGCCACCAGAAACCTAATAAGAGCAAAACGTTCTGGGAGATCCGGATATTATATTCGATTTGTTCCCAGGTAGGCTGATAGATCTCTTCATGGGTGAACCACAGAACCTTATCATTCTTAAGAGAGTCAAGACCTTCGTCCATCTGGGCTGGGGTTACACCGCAGTTCCCAAAATTCATATAACCAGCAAGCAGGTTGATTAAATTGGGAACCTCATCCGGATCCCAGTTTTCACCATCCGCATCGGAGTCGTCCCAGAAAGGATCAATCATATCGGCTGCTGCCATCCACCAGAGGCAGTTGGCCAAAGCAGTGGGACCATCCCAGGGAGCGTCGATCTCCGGGTGCATCTCCTCTTTCTGCTTCTGGTTAAAATCAGGAACTCCGGAAGGAGCATAGGCTATCACGTTGCCCAGGGTATCCTCCTCGTAGAAGCCTTCCTTCTGCCAGATAAAGAACGAATCCGGGCAGGTGTTCTCATCAGCAGTGGCGCCCCAGCCTCTTATCCTGACCACACCGGGCCAGCCCATTCCATACGCCGGAAGCTCGCAGACCGCATCATACCAATAACCTAATTGCCAGTAACCTCCATAGATCCAGTAGCTCCTCTCGCACCAGCCGGACTGGTCGAATATGGCTGAGGGCTGGAACTGATAAGGAGCATCGGGACAGTAATCCGGATCCAAAAAGTCGTCGCTATTTAAAAGCTCGGCAAAGGCAAAGAAGCGGTCGTAAACGCAGATCGGAGGATCAAAGACAGCTCCGAAATAGACGAATCCGCTGGGATTGTCGAACTTGATGGGCTCGGTCATATACAGAACCTCACCGGGATAGGGGGAGCAGTGATCCCAGTAGTAGTCCATAACACCGAACCTCATATACATGGTGGAGGTATCAGCAGTATAGAACTCTATCTCCACTCCCTGAACCTCAAAGGGGTAGATCGGGTATCCGCAGTTACTCATGGTGGCGTTCTGCTGGGGATCGTTCCAGGTGGCCATGGCAACCTGTCCCCAGCATGCCCACTCCAGCTCTCCATCAGGATGATAGTAACAGCAGGTGTTGATGTCGTGAACGAAGATCAGACACTCGGTCAGGGAACGTTCTATCTCCTGTCCATCCCGCATGGTTTTTACCGTAGCATCAGCGGAAACCGGAACCGCAGTGTCTGACTTGTGCTGCATGGTCTGCTCAGGATCCACTTGCTTAACCCTATCTGGAGTTAACTGGTCCAGAGCAACCTTCTGGACGGTGCCCTGATGAGGTAGAGGAGGCATATCCTCAAGTTTAACATCCAGTATAGGTGCCATATCTGGTTTGATCTGTTTTGCTAATTTCCTCAGCTCCATTAGAGTCTCAGAAGATGGTCTATCCTTGGTGATGGTTGTTCCCTTGTTCTGGTCCGCATGCCGGGCATATACCCAGGCAAAACAACAGATCAGAAGAGCCGAGAGAAAAAGCACTACTAAAAGCTTTCCTTTCATCTTTTCCTCCTTAATACTAAAGGTGAATTTAAGTTAACTTAAATACTCCTTAAAAAACATCGATAACCTTCTTAAAATACCTCTTCTTCCCTGAAGTTTAAATATCCCCCTTTTTTTTCGCAGGGAGCTGAAAGGGGTTTATCCCTATGTTAACCTGTAAAGAGGTGGTGATGCGTAAAAGTAATATCTCACCTTTTCAGCCTCATGCACAGGCTTTTTAATAAAAGCCACCCGCAATGGGTAAAACCAGATTCTTTATGCTCAACCGTTTAGTAGAAACCAAATGTATAAAGCCACTCTCAGGGGGTAGTCTTTAGAAGATAAGTATCAGTCCCAGATAAAAACAACGAAACCCAATTTTGATTTTCAGATTCAGAAAATCTCCCCATGTTTTCTATAAAGAATATAATATACTGATGAATATTGTCAAGTAATATATTTAAATAAACTGATATTATAGTTTATATAAGGGATACTAATAACCTAATATTATTGGATGAACCGGGATTTTTGGAGACTAAGTTAATAAATATTTTGAAATTAGCTTTTCAAAATTGCAAAGCTCCAATGAGTATATAAATGTAAATTGATTCATTCTTTTGATTCCCCAAGAATTTATAGCTCTCCTCATTGTTTAGGATTTTATCATATTTCTATCGGCAAATTGTGAGCTTTAAAATTGAAGCTGAAAATAAACTCTTTATCCTATAGTCTGCTGGAAACAAAAGAATCGTTTATACTATTTATAGAAAGGCGAAGGGTAATAAGGGAATCAGTATCTCAGAGATATTAAGTTATCAGAATCGATATTCACACTCGCATTCTTGGATGGGAACTGGGGGAGTACCGCTTTTCAAAAGATAATTGGCTAAATATATCACGTCTCCAAGATTGACCTCACAATCGCAGTTCACGTCGCCCGCTTCAAAAGGAGTTGGAGGAGGACCACTTTTAATAAGGTGATTGGCAAGATATATCACATCGGATAAGTTAACCAGATAATCGGCGTTGACATCACCGGGCACAGATACCGGTTCTCTGGGATGAGTGACTGCATCGATGTCACACCCGGGATACAACTCAGTAGCGCTGCCATCGTTATCATCTTCGATTTTTAAATATCTTATGGTATCGGTTGATAGGGAGGAGATATCAAAGGAGGTGGTCCCGTATCCTGTACCCAGAGAATACCAGGTTCCGCCGTAGGGAAGTTCGCTGTAGTAGACATTATATCCGTCAGGGGTGGGCCCCACCTCGTAAATGGTAAAATCATCTCCAGGAAAATTCACTATGGGGGTATTCTCACCCATGTCCAGTTCAATGTGACCTCCCTTTCCGAGTGAGGCGAAAGTGCTGTCGGGAAGCCCCAAGGTAGCTGAGGCGTTGGTGGGATTATTTTGATAGTTATTCGGATAAGAGAACGGATCATAGAAATAACAGGATATCACATGGGTTGCGTAAAATTCTGATCCTGATTCTAATTCAACGTTGAGAGCGGTAGCCCCGCCTCGTCCCTTAACCGCTACCCCGCTGATTACAGTGTCCTGATATCCATTTGCAGAAAATTTCAAAGTGTAGGTGCCCTCGAGGAGATTTTTTTGATAGTCTCCAACTTCAGGATCTGTGAAAACCGGCTGACCCAGTTCCATACAGGTTACCATAGCTTCTAAATGTTCTCCAGTTATCCGATCGGTTACAGTTCCCCTGATACCGTCATCGGTTCTTTCCATCATAGCCAGTATGGCATCTTTGTTCAAACTCCATACATTGGGAATATCGAAATTATCGGTTTCAATGGTGGCATCTATATCGCCTCTGGAACCATAGCTCCAGTCATTGCAATCCCCGAAGGTCTGGTACCACTGGTAACCTTCCACCACCCAATAGCTGTTATAGGAGCCGTATTCTTCGGAGATATCCACAACAAAGGCGCTATCCGCAACAGGGTAATCCCTGTAGTTCCAAACATGGTTGACCACATCCCCTGAGGTATGAAAGGATAGGGAGATCGAGAAATTGTTTTTCATCCCGTGTTCCCTTATAACCTTCGTCTCCGGCTGTGAGAAAATCCCCGGGGAATAAAAATTCCAGATATAACCATAATCCCGATTTAAATCCACTCCATTGGCATTGTATCTGGTGCCGTAAGTCCTTCCATCCGGATTCATCATCGGTATTATCCAGGTTTCCAGGTCGTTAACCAGATGATCTACTTGAGGGTCCGAACCATAGTTGTCAGTGAGATATTCAAGCATAAGTAAGGGTATCTCCACTGACATAAATTCGTTTCCGTGATGGCATCCGATGATTCTGAATTCCGGTTCATTCTCCTCTGAATCGGGATTATCCGATACTTTGGCTCCCAGAATCATCTTACCTTGTACCGAATAACCCAGAGTATCCAGTATTAAAATATCAGGATGATCTGAAGCTGCCTGTTCCATCTCCGCAACCATATCTGAATAGGAGTGGAATTGGAGGTCCCAATCCTTGCCAAAAAGCGCTTGGTTTCTCTCTTGAGAGCTGCGGAAAACAACCTCCACATCATATCCCTTTGATAGTAGATCATCCAAACGCTGGGAGTCGATAACCACGTCCACCCAATCGGGTCCAGCAGCATCAACGTCCAAACCTCTCTCCGCAAGAAGCTTTCCCTTCTCCTGAATGGAGCTTACCCATACCCGTGCATATATCTCCTCAAATTCGCTTGCTTTTAGATCCTGCAAAAAGACAATACAGATTAATACCGGAAGTAAAATCAGAATAAACTTAGAACTTTTAAAGATTTTTCTTAGAGATATGAGAAATAATTTAGGCAATTTTTTCAATTCTTCGTTTCAACGAATAATTATCAAACCTGATTCATCTTTATCCGTCTGTAAGATACTAAAAAAAACCATTTTGTCAATTGCTTTTAGCGAGTTGTGGTAAAGAATAACTGTGATTATCTGATGCCTTAACTTATTAAAAATATAACATAAATGAATGGGTTTTAAAATTCAAATCTTGAAATTTACTGATACACAGGTTCAGCTGACTTTTTTACAAACAAACTAAGAATTTGCATAATAGTTAAGCCGGTGCTGAATGCCTGCAAATTCTTTTGTTTTCTTTTCATTTGAGTTTTTCAATCGAGAGTAGGGAAAGATTTTCATGTAAGGAATTATTTTTAAGTCTTTTAAATAACTCTTGACATTCTAATTATAGCAATGCAAATTAACAGAAAAATGACAGCCCGCCGATATAATTCTATGACCAAGGGATTTGAACATTAAAGGAAAGGATAAAAGGTGGAGGAAAAACTTATCTCCAAAGATTACAGGTTCATTCTTGTCTGTATTGCCATCTGCGTGATCTCCCTTTTAGTAGGAATTAAATATTTCCCCAGCGTATTTCCTGAAGCAACCATCGATTTCAAAATCACCAGGGAAGGGTCGGTCCCCATAGCTGAGAAATTCTTAAATGAGAAGGGATTGGATGTATCAGATTATAAGCATGCAGTGATTTTCTCCCACGATGATATGGCCAAGGTGTTTCTTGAAAGGGAACTGGGATTGGAGAAGGCACAGGATGTGATGAGTAAAAAGGTCAAACTCTGGAGATGGAGCAACCGGTGGTTTAAGCCTCTGGAAAAGGAGGAATTTAAAATCTTCGTATCACCGGAAGGTGAGGTTATAAGGTTTGTGCACCTTATCCCGGAGGAAAAAGAGGGTCAGGATCTTTCCAAAGAAAAGGCTCAGACAATGGCTGAGGTGTTTTTATCCCAGATTATGGGGAAAAGGTTAGACAGCCTGGAGTTCGTTTCTGCATCTTCTGAGAAACGCCCCCAAAGAACCGACCACACCTTTATCTGGAAAGATGTCGGATTCGAGATAAACGATGCTACCTACAGGTACGAGGTCACTGTTTTAGGCGATGAAATAGGTGGGTACAAGGAATTCTTGAAAGTTCCGGATAAGTGGCAAAGGTCCTATCAGAAACTTCGCTCCTTAAACGAGACCACCTCCCAGATTGCAGCGTTTTTCCTTTTCTTAACCTGGCTGGCTCTGGTGGTGGTGTTCTTCATCAGGGTAAGAAACAGAGATATAAAATGGAAAACGGCTTATCTCTTTGGAATCGTCGCAGTGGTATTGACTTTCCTTTCCCAATTGAATGCGCTTCCTTTAACCGAGTTTGGCTATACTACCACTGAATCCTATGGAAGCTTTCTGACCAAAAACATCCTGCAAAGCCTTTTGATCTCTTTGGGAGTGGGGATATTTATTTTGCTTTTAACCGCTGGGGCTGAGCCCCTGTACCGGGAACATTATAAGAGGAAAATATCTTTAACCAACCTTTTCACCTGGAAAGGGATAAGGACCAAAAAGTTCTTTTTGACCTTGATTTTAGGATTCACCTTGACCTTTTTCTTCTTTGCTTATCAGATAATTTTCTATTTGATAGCTGGAAAATTGGGCGCCTGGGCACCGGCTGATATACCTTATTCCAACATGCTTAACACCATGATACCCTGGATATTCGTCCTTTTGGTTGGTTTCTGGCCTGCTGTTTCCGAGGAGTTCACCTCCAGGATGTTCTCCATTCCCTTTTTCCAAAAGTATCTGAAATTAGGCTGGCTCGGAGTTGTTATCCCTGCCTTTATCTGGGGATTTGCCCATGCTAACTATCCTAACCAGCCCTTTTTCATCCGGGGATTGGAGGTTGGTTTTGCTGGAATAATAATCGGGATCATAATGATAAGATATAATATACTGGCGCTTTTAGTCTGGCACTATACCGTGGATGCTATATACACAGCCTTTCTTATGTTCCGATCGGGAAACCTGTATTTTATAATCTCAGCCGGAATAACAACCGGAATACTGCTCATACCTCTGGTTGTTGCTCTGGTTGCCTACCTGAGGACAAAAAGATTCGAAACGCAGGAAAAGCTTATAAACGAAGTTGAGGGTACCAGCGTTATCGAAAAAGTTGAGGAAAAACCCAGGGAGGAAGTTGCCGAAGTTCCCTACAAACCACTACCAAAGAAAAGAGTTATTTTAGGTGCTTTACTTATAGGTGTCTTGTTGTGTCTTTATTTTGTGACAACCGAGAAGTTCGGAGATTTCGTTAATTACTCCATTACCAAAGACAAAGCTGAATCGGTAGCAGATGATCTTCTCAGAAAAAAAGGGACAGATCCAGAGGAGTTCAAAAATGTGACCGTGGAGGATGATGTATTTAACAAATTCGAGGCAAAATACGTCCTGGAAAGAGAGGGGATAGAAGGTTTAAACCGAACCTTCGGAGAGAACCTGTCCGGTTTCAGCTGGCTTACCAGATACTATAAGCCTCTGGAGAAGGAGGAATATTGGGTAGGGGTAAATCCCGAAAACAAAAAGGTGGTCTCTTTTAACCATATAATAGCAGAGGACAAAGAGGGTGCTTCATTAGAAAAAGATTCCGCTCTTTTGATTGCCCAAAAATTTATTCAAGCAGAGGGAATAGATCTTGAAGAATTCGAACTGAAGGAGTCCTCCTCCGAGAATAGAAAGAACAGAGTCGATCACAAGTTCGTCTGGGAAGCAGTGGAGGGTGATCCCAGAAATATCGACGAGGCTAAATTCAGGATGACTCTGAAGATTCAGGGGGATGAGGTTTCCTATTTCAAAAAGAATATGAAGATACCCGAGAAGTGGGAAAGGGAAAGGGAGAAAAGCACGATTCTGGGGGCAGCAAGGTCTGGGCTGAAGATAGTTTTAATTGCGCTTTTTGTAGGGTATTCGGTTCTTCTACTGGTGAGAAAGGTCAGAGCAGGTGAGATGAAGTGGAAAAAAATAATCCTTTTGAGCTTGATACCAACTGTTTTGGCAATGCTCTCTTTCGCCAATAGATTTTCATCTGTTTACCAGGCGTATCCCACCTCCATTCCCTTAAACGTTTTCACCATCTCAGCGATTATCGGATTTTTAATTGCCCTGGTGGGGATTTTCATCCTGATGGCTTTCTCCTTCGGGATCATATCATCCTTTTACCCCAACTGGTCCTCCTTTTTCAAAAAGCCCCTTAGAAAAATCCTCTCTCTGGATGCTTTAATCTGCACAGTTTTTTCAGCTGGATTGCTTTTGGGTCTGAGACATTTGAGTGATATATTGTTAGCCAAATTTAACACCGCAGCAATAGTTTCCGGACTGCCCATACCCGATAACCTACACACATATTTACCCTTTATCTCCTCTTTTAATGACGTTGTTTTCAGAAGCATTTTACTTTTGGCTATTTTGGGAGCTTTGCTCTTCGGTGCGAAAAATTACCTCAAAAGTTTCTGGCACTGGCTAATCGTCGTTCCACTCATAATTTTAGCTTTCGTTGCCGGTGATGCCAAAACAACCTCCGAATTTCTTTTCGACGCTGTGATCCTGGTAATCTGGTTGGTTCCCTTTTCCATTTTAATCAAATGGTTTTTCAGAAATAATCTGGTGGCGTACTCGCTTTCCGCATTTTCCCTTTTGGGTTTAACTGAGTTTTTAGGTTTGATTTCTCAAAAAGCGAGCTTTTACCAGCTTAACGCTATAATTTTAGGAATAATTTTGGTGATTCCCTTCATTTTGATACTTTTGGATTCTTTTTCCGGAAGGGGTGAAGTTGAGAGGACCAAGACTTAAAACGATTTAAATAACAAGGAGGATATTATGGGAAGAAATTTTAGCAACATAATTTTCGGTTTGATTTTGGTTTTGCTGGGAGGATTAATCCTTCTGAACAACCTGGAAGCTTTGGAATTCTGGGAGGTCTTTGGGAAAATCTGGCCCGTTATTCTGGTGATTGTGGGTTTATGGCTTATATTCCGGAGATCACATCCCGAGTATGCTCAGATTCAAGAAAAGCTGAAAAAAGGTTTTGGGGACATCATCTTGAATCCTAAAAGCATCGAGACTAAAGGATTGGCGGTCAGCTCGGGTTTCGGGGACGTGGAGATCAATTTGACCAAAACTCAGTTTCAGGACAAGGAGAATCTGGTAATTGTGAATCTCGGTTTCGGTGATATCAGAATTATGCTCCCCCAGGATTTACCTGTTTCGGCAAAAGGAAACTCTTTCGCCGGAAAAGTAGATATCCTGGGCAAGGTAGCAGACGGTGTGGGTAATAACCTCGAGCATGAGGATGAGGGATACAGCTCCGAAGCTAAAAAGCTTAAGATAAACGCGAAACTTGGATTCGGGGATATAAGGATTTTCCGGGTATAATAAAATAACGCACCCTGAAGCCTGCGCCTACCTTTTTTACTCCAGTGGGTCAGTTATACGCTATTAAGCCATGGGATTTTAATTGACAAATCCCAAATTTCGCTTAGATTAACCGAAAGGAAAAATTATTTTGGAGGTAGTAAACTACCTCTTTTAATCAGTATCACCGATAATTGCTTTAATCCTGAAGGAGTAATTAAAAATGACTGAATTAAAAGAAACAGATCCAGAGGTTTATCAGGCTATCCTGGGGGAGACCAGAAGGGAAGCTGACAATTTGGAGTTGATCGCCTCGGAGAATTTCGTATCGGAAGCTGTGCTGGAGGCTATGGGTAGCGTGATGACCAACAAATATTCGGAGGGGTATCCGGGGAAAAGATACTACGGTGGATGCGAGTTCATGGATGCGGTGGAGAACCTGGCCCGGGACAGGGCTAAGGAGCTTTTCGGATGCGAGCATGCCAACGTTCAGCCCCATTCAGGTTCACAGGCCAATATGGGAGTTTATTTTTCAATTTTGAAGCCCGGCGATACCATGCTGGGTTTAAATCTTTCTCATGGAGGTCATCTCACCCACGGTCATCCGATCAATTTTTCAGGCAAGTTTTTCAAGGTGGTTCCTTACGGGGTTGAGAGGGAAACCGAGGTCATCGATTACCATGAGCTTGAAAAAATAGCCAAAGAGGCCAAACCCAAGCTGATAGTTACCGGAGCCTCCGCATATCCCAGGGAGCTGGATTTTAAAAAATTCAAAGAGATAGCTGATCAGGTGGGCGCTTATCTTATGGTGGACATAGCTCACATAGCCGGACTTATTGTAGCTGGATTACACCAATCCCCTGTTCCCTATGCGGACTTCGTTACCACTACCACTCACAAAACCTTGAGAGGACCGCGGGGCGGGATGATAATGTGCAAGAAAAAGTATGCCAGGGACTTAGACAGGGAGATCATGCCGGGTATTCAGGGAGGTCCCCTGATGCATATAATTGCAGCAAAGGCTGTTGCATTTAAAGAGGCACAAAAATCTGATTTCGCTGAGTACCAGAAACAGATTATAAAGAATGCAAAGACCTTGGCTTCTGAATTGGTGAATTTAGGTTACCATGTGGTATCAGGAGGAACCGATACCCATCTGCTTCTTGTCAGCTTTATAGAAAGAAACCTGACCGGAAAGGTTGTGGAGGAGGCTCTGGAAAAGGCGGGGATAACGGTTAACAAAAACACGGTTCCCTTTGATCCCCAGAAGCCTTTTATCACCTCCGGAATAAGGATGGGAACACCAGCTATCACCACCAGGGGAATGAAAGAGGAACAGATGAAAAAGATATCCCGGTGGATAGATGAGGTAATATCCAGTCTGGGAGATGAGAATGTATATAAAAGAGTCAAGGAAGAAGTGTTGGAGCTGTGCAATGAGTTTCCCCTCTACCAAAATAGAATAGAGAGGGGATGATGCTTATTTAAGTTTTCATTAATAGAATTATGTGGAAGATTGCTACTTTATTTCACAGAAGTTGCCACTAAAAGTTTTATAACATTTAAAAAATCAGATTAGATAATCCTTTTAAACAGAAATAATGCAAAAAAGCTCCGAAGAAATAATCGCTTTTATTAGCTCATTGGTTCATAAAAAAGAGAATAAGGATTTTATTCTAAAAGAGACGGTTGAGCTTTTAAAGGAAAACTTTAAAAAATATACCTGGGTTGGAATCTATCTTATGGAAAAAGAGGATGAGCTGGTTTTGGGACATTACCTGGGTAAACCTTCTCCTCACACCAGGATTAAAATTGATAAAGGAATCTGCGGAGCAGCAGTAAGGGAGAGGGAAACAATCATAGTTCCCGAGGTGAACGAAGATCCCAGGTATTTAGCCTGCAGCCTGGAAACGAAATCGGAGATAGTGGTTCCGATTATGAGAGGGGAGAAGGTCTTCGGAGAAATAGACATCGATTCCGATCGTTCGGATGCTTTTGACCAGAAGGACAAAGAATTCTTGGAAAAAGTTGCGGAGGCTCTGGCTGGGATTTTTGAATAGTAAAAGTTAAAAAAATTCTACACCTTAAAAATCGAATGAAGTTTTCTACTATCATTCGAAAAAGTGAAACATTTCACAAATTATACTTGACTTCAAAAGATTTTCCTTTAGTTTATTATTCAATTTAGGATATAGGCGTTTATGCTGAAAGCGATTCTTCTTTATCTTTCCAGACAAAAGGGAATACAGGATTTCATGCTCAATTTCGGGGTAACACGCAAAGTGGTTAACCGGTTTGTATCCGGGGAAAGGATGGAGGATGGGCTTGTTGCAGTGAAGAAGGTGAATTCCGAAGGTGCCATTGCTACCCTGGATCACCTGGGCGAAGAGACCTCAGAGCCGGAGGAGGCAAAAGCTGCTGCTGGGGTATATTTAAATGCTCTGGATTTGATCAACGAAAATCAAGCTGATACCAACGTTTCGGTCAAGCCCACCCAGGTCGGATTAAAAATAGACAAAAAGTTGTGTGAGGAGAATTTTGCCAGAATCATCGAGAGGGCAAAAGAATATAATAATTTCGTGAGGATGGATATGGAGGGTTCCGACTGCACCCAGGATACCCTGGATGTATTCTATAGCTTGAGAGAAAAATACGACAACTTTGGAATCGTGATCCAGACCTATCTCTACCGAAGCGAAAAGGACGTTGAGGATATTTTGAAAGCAGGAGGGAGGATCAGGCTGTGTAAGGGTGCTTACAAGGAACCCAAGGAGATCGCTTTTCAAAGAAAACAAGAGGTGGATGATAATTTCGTGAAATTGATGAAGAGAATGCTTAAAAGCGGAATCTATCACGGGATAGCCACTCACGATGAGAATATAATAAAAAAAACAAAAGACTTCGCCGGGGAAAATAATATTCCAAGGGAAAGTTTCGAGTTTCAACTTCTTTACGGTATCCGGACCGAGCTTCAGCATCAGCTGGTCAGGGAGGGTTACAAGGTGCGCATCTACATCCCCTTTGGAATGCAGTGGTACCCTTATTTTATGAGACGCCTGGCAGAAAGACCAGCCAATCTTTTCTTCTTTTTGAAGAATTTCTTAAGGGCGTAAGATGCTTTTCAGGTTATATCATTAGATATGAAAATGTGCTCTTTTTTACGTCGAATCAGGTTTTTACACTTGGGTAATTACTTTATAATACCTCTGATTGTTTATTAAATTGATTCTTCAAAGGAAGATTATTGCAATTTTAGCCGTTAATTATAATGAGGCTGAAAGCGGTTATTTCTGTGATAACCTCTAAAGAGGCAGTTGAACACAGAGGCTGTATTCCACCGCTTCAGCCTCGACTTTAAAACTACTTATCTAATTTGCCTTCTTTTTCTATAATCAATAAATCTTCAATCTTCTGCCCCTTAGGCAGGAAAGAGGAATCGAGAAATTCAATCGCCGAGACCACCTGAATAGTGCAAATCCTTAGCTTTAGACAGTAAACCGGAGCTCCTTGAGTCTCAGTTGATTTATATATTTATCTATCTATAAAATAATGCCTCAAATCATTTTGTCAAGTTAAATATTTATATTTATTGATTTGTTTATATATAACTATTCTATATATTATTAATATCTGATTAATATTTCATTTGAATATCAGCAGGACTAACTTTAATCCATTTTAGCTCAAGTTTTTATCTTTTGGTCATTTTGTTGGAGTGAAAAATAAAAAACCCCCCCCGCCAAAGGCGGGGGGGTACTATATCCATAAGAAGCTCAGATTACTGGCCCAGAGTCATAAAACCAGGCACAGAGAACATGCTTGGTTGATCCGGGAACGGAATCTCTGCAGGGAAGCGTGCATAGTCGGTCATCTCAGAAGCAGGCCAGACACCCAAGTAGGTCTTGGCCACTCGGATTGCATCGGAAAGCGCGGGAATTCCATCATTATCCACGTCACCATGGTCGGTGAACGGCTGGATCCAGAACGCTGTGTTACCGAAGTAGAACTGAGCAATACTGATCGCATCATCCAGTCCCAGACCTCCGGACATGTTGGCGTCTCCTCGGTAGAAGCCGGCGAACGCCAGAGCATGATACATGAAGGTACCCATCGGCGCAGGCGCAGCATCTCCGGTCAAGGTGACGATGGTTTGAGTCTGTCCGGGATCAAGGCTGAACGGAGTGGAAGTTAACAATCCGGACATATCATCCGGTCCTCCGGTAGCATCCCAGTTGTCATGGTCAACTCCAAACATCATGTTGTACAGGG
>LJUW01000048.1 GCA_001304315.1 candidate division Zixibacteria bacterium SM23_73_2
ATTTCGAAGGGGTCTCGGATCTTTTAGCCTCCGATTATTTGCCTCAAGATTACGATACAGCCAAGGTCTATTTCAGCCGTTATCATCAGAGTTCGGATTGGTGCAGATCGGACATCAAGAAAAACATCGACCAGGGATGCATTATCACCAACTACTTCGGGCATGGAGCTATGGGTTTGTGGGGTGGTGAGGTGTTCTTTGACTGCGGGGACGTAAGCTCCCTTGAGAATCTGGAAAAATATACCGTTCTTTTAAACTGGACCTGTTTGAATGGCTATTTTCTTGATGGGTTGAGGGATTTCTGCTTGGCTGAGGAGTTTGTCAGAACCGAAAATAAAGGTGCTGTTGCCTGCTGGGCTCCCAGCGGTTTAGGTTATACCTGGACCTCCCAGATGTTGGCCGAGGGTTTGTTCGGTTCTTTTTTTGAACAGGGTAACTACATCTTAGGTTCAGCTATCCTGGAATCCCAGCTCTATTTTGCTCAGAATCTCTGGGAGGATGATGACAATCTCAAGATGTTCGTTCTTTTCGGAGATCCAGCGCTGGAGATGGGTTTCCCTCCTGTGCCCGATCTTTTTCCCGCATGGGTGGATTTCAATCCTGATCCACCTTTTGTTTATAATCCCGATACTATTTCGGTTAGAATTTACAATTCGGGACGCTTCGATGCTCAAAGCGTCCTGGTAAGGTTTTCTATGGAGGGTCCTGACAGCTTAAAAACTATAATAGGAGAAAAAACGATTCTTTTCCTTCCTCCTTTCGATTCGACTGTGGTAAAGGAGATCTGGGAGCCTGAGACCACGGGTGTACATAGATTATTAGTTGAGGTTGATCCAGACAACCAAATTACCGAGTCCAACGATTGGAATAACCTTTATACCAAATTGCTGACCGTGACCTCAATCCCTCCGGTGCATGACTCGCTTCCACCGGAGATAGCTCTTTTCATTGACCATAAAATGGTTGGAAAAGATTTTCTTGAATACGACTTCAGCTCCTCCCAGCCAGAGATAGAAGCTTCTATCTCCGACTCCCAGGGGATAAATATGAATAAAATAGAGCTGAAAATAAACGGTGAGAAAATAGTTGATTTTCATAAATCCATTGATGAAACGAATCCAAATATGGTCAGAATTTTCTACCAGCCTGAGGATTTGGAGGATGGGGAATACCAAGTATCAGTCTCCTCCGAGGATTTAAGCTTTGAGAAGAATATCTCCTGGGCAAAAGTATTATTTTTAGTGGAATCGAAAATTAGATTAAAAGGGGTAATGAATTATCCTAATCCCTTTAAGGATGAAACTGAATTCACCTATCTTCTTTCAAAGCCAGCGGAAAGTGTTGAGATAAAAGTATTCACCTTATCCGGGAGATTGATTAAATCTATAAAAAATGCTCCAGCAGCCTCTAATTTCAATTCCATCAGGTGGGATGGAAAGGATCAGGATGGAGATGAGATAGCCAATGGGGTCTATATTTACAAAGTTATGGCCTGGGGATTTGACGGTTATAAATATGAAGTGATTCAAAAGATTGTAAAGATAAATTAAACCGTTAATTCAAGAATTATCTGCCCTATAAAGCTTTTAAATGAATATATTTCAGGTCTTAATGGAGTATAATAAAACCTTAATAATAATCGTTTTTAATATTATATAAATTATATATAATAATATTTAACTTGACAAATAGGGTTTAAATTATATATTGTATATAAATATCTGATTACTCCCAAAAGGATGCGCGGGAGTTAAGTAACTTTACACAGGAGGAGACGTAGTTACCCAGTTTGGGTGGGCTAAGGTAGTCACATCCTCTGGCTGGGGCAAAAAGATCAATTCAAATATTAAAAACTGGAGTGCAGAGTTTAAGGTTGAAAAGGGAGATTACCTGAATGGAGGCAAAGATTGGGCTCTGCACTCCAGCAAAAGTTAAATTTTAAGAGGCAGGAAAGGAGGTGGTTTGCCCCTATTATGTTTTGCCTGTAAGGAGGTGGCAAAGAAATGAAAGGAGGTGATATGAAGAGTTTTGGTTAAGGTCTCTTACAATTATAGATTGTAAAATTTTAACAAGGACGAAATCCACAAATTGGATTATGTCAGAGGAGGATAAGAGGATGAAACAGAAATTCATGTTATTAGGTTTATTAATAGCATTTTCCTTCCTATTATTTTCAACGAACTCAAGTTACGCTCAAGCGACCCATCCTGATTGGGAACTTGACTCCAAAATAGGTTCTGTTTACAAAAGTAATGCTTCAATTGGCCCCTGGACCCAAATGAATGTGGGCGATCAGGTAAATAATGGTCAGTACATAAAAACTGAGGCCACGATGTGTGCTTTTGACCAGATACAAACTATCGTGGGTGGACTTGCACAAGCGCACCGTTGGATTTACATAAGACACAATGAGCCTTGCCAAGTATATTTAGTGCAGGCGGATTATTTCAGACCAACAAGAACTGTGGAGTGTCGTTCTCATCTAAGATGTTTTTTGGGATACTATGGCAGAATCGAACTAACTAAGGGAATGGTTCGTTCTCCCACTCAAGTCGATAGCTCTTTATGCCTATTGGAATCGGAAACAGCAGTGGCTTATACTTATCTAAAGGAGGAAGCGGATACAGTCGATTTTGAGATGTGGTTTATTGAGGGATCGCCAAGCGGTTATTGTTCCAAGACAAGATTCCAGAATTACTGTTCCAGCACAAAGTCCCTTGCAGAAAGCTCTTTAGTTGGCACAATAACCTATGAAACTTTAAACCCTTGTTACACCTCGTTTTTCTATTCAGATGGCTCGCATGCCACAGAAGTTGCATTAGCTAATTTCGATGCCAGGAGCGATAATGGAGTTGTTACGTTGGACTGGACAACCGGAAACGAGATCGATAACCTTGGATTCAACGTTTACCGCAGCGAATCGCAAGAAGGCGAGTATACCAGAATAAACACTGAGATGATTTCAGCTAAGGGCAGTTCTTTTGCAGGTGCATCTTATTCCTTCACCGATGAGAATATTACACCAGGTGCTACCTACTACTACAAGTTAGAGGACATGGACATAGATGGATTCAATACCTTCCACGGTCCAGTTATGGCGAAGGCAATAAAATCTGCGCCAACTCAATTCGCTTTGGGTCAGAACTATCCCAACCCATTCAATGCCTCAACCATGATCTCTTACTCATTGAAATCGGATGCTGACGTGACCTTAAAGATCTACAACATCCTTGGTCAGGAGGTTAAGACTCTGGTTAACAAATATCAGGCTGCAGGAAGTTATACTATTATCTGGAATGGAAAAGACTCCAGGGGCAACGATGTTGCCACAGGAATCTACTTCTATCGAATTAAGGCAGGAGATTTCTCTTTTGAGAGGAAGATGGCTTATCTGAAATAGTCAACGGATTATCGACGGATTAATCAACGGATTAAACGGAAAAAAGCCCTGCACCTCTGAAAATTTGGAGGCGGGGTTTTTTTCTATATTAATAATTAAAAATTTAGTTGGAGATACAATTGAAGTATTACTTTATATCCTTCTTTACTTCTTTTAGAATAATAATGAGTTATCAAAATCAAGCATAAAATCACTTAGATAAATTATATTATGACTATAAGTAAATAATACTTGACAATGTAAATTAGATTATTATATTTAATAAAAGGATTTGTCCTTTGATCTTTGCGAGAAGGAGTTTAACTGTTTTAACAGGAGGAAAGGGAATTTCCCAGTTTGGGTGGGCTGAAAAGGAGTTCACCTCTGGGGCAAAAAAACTTAGTTTTAAAAACAAATAAGGGTTAAGTATTTTTCTGGCTGGATAGTTGACTTTATCCATTTTAGATCCAATACAAGTTTCCTGCCCGGCTAGTGGAAAAACTTTATTATTGGGTAAGAATAGAGGGTAAACCTTTCCTGAGCAGACAGGTAGGTTTACCAAAAAAGAGGCAAAGCCAAGGCTTTGCTCAGTAACATTTTGACCTTTATGGAGGGGATTGAAAGGAGGTGATAGCTTTCTTCTCTTGTTGCGGGAAGGTGGCTAAAAAGGAAAGGAGGTGAGGTGGAAAGTTTTGGTTAAGGTTTTTTCGAAGTTGTAAGTTGAAAAACTCAAACATAAATAAATCCAGGGATTTGGATTATATCATTAGGAGGATTTCGAGATGAAAAAATTGAATGTTTTACTCGTTATTTTACTCTTATCTTTTTCCTTTTTAATTTTCGGAGAAAATACTTCAGCTCAAACGTGCGTGGTTGAACCTCTATTTTTGGACTTTGACACAGTTTCAGTAGGCGTATTTCTGGAGAAAACTTTTACAATTTCCAACACAGGAAGTGGGGTTTTAGAAGGTACAGTGAGCGAGGATTGTGATTATTATAGTATAGTTGGCGATACAGATTATAGTTTAACAGAAGGGCAATCAAAGCAATTCACAGTAAGGTTTGCTCCGACGGATACTGGATCATTTAATTGCACAATTGAGACCGGCAACATTTTATGTGGAGATGTTAGTTGTATTGGTTCTGGTTTTGCGCGTTATTGGCATCTTCACTGGGATGATCCAAATGGAATAGTTTATAAAGGAGCGGATTCGATACCACCTTGGGATCAAATGGGAATTTCAGATAGTGTATATCCCTGTAGCTACGTAAAAATTGAAAAAGGATATGCTGTTTTGGACCAGATAATATATATAGGTGTAAAACATGTTCACCTTTACATAACTGTTGAACACGAAGAACCTTGTCAGATATATCATGTAGAGACAAGTACACTGAGACCTATTAAAACGGAAGAATGTCCCTCTCTTCTTCGATGTCTTGTATCAGCTCGGGGAGAAGTTGAATCTGATACTAAGAAAGGGATTTATGTTTCAACTCAAACTGATAGTGTATTGCTAAAATTAGAATCGCCAACTGCAGTAGCTTATACTTATTTAAAGAATCCGGGTGACTTAGTGGAATTTGAGATGTGGTTTATTAAGGGATCGCCAAGCGGTTATTGTTCCAAGACAAGATTCCGTAATACCTCCTCCAGCACAAAAGCCATAAGCCACTATTCATTAATTGGCAGCGATACAACCACTGCTAGCCCTGGTTACACTACCTTCTTCTACAGTGATGGAGAAAGTAAAACCGAGGTTGCTTTAGCTGCTTTCGATGTCATGGTGGATAACAAAGCCATTACTTTAAACTGGCAGACCGGCAACGAGATCGATAACCTGGGCTTTAATGTCTACCGGAGTAAAACTCAAGACGGTGAGTTTTCAAGGATCAATACTGATATGATTTCAGCTAAAGGCAGTGCTTTTGCAGGTGCATCCTATTCTTTTACTGATGAGAATGTCACTTCAGGCGCTACCTACTACTACAAGTTAGAGGACATAGACGTAGATGGTTTCAATACCTTCCATGGTCCGATTATGGCAAAAGCTGTGGCTGCGCCAACTCAATTCGCTTTGGGTCAGAACTATCCTAACCCGTTCAACGCCTCAACTCAGATCTCCTACTCGTTGAAATCGGATGCTGACGTGACCTTGAAGATCTACAATATCCTTGGTCAGGAGGTCAAGACTCTGGTTAACAAGCATCAGACTGCAGGAAATTATACTATTACCTGGAATGGAAAAGACTCCAGGGGCAACGACATTGCCACGGGAATCTATTTCTACCGAATAAAGGCAGGAGATTTCTCTTTTGAGAGAAAGATGGCATACCTCAAGTAAACCCCACACATAACCTCCGCGCTGGAAGGAGGCTGTTCTTTCCCCAAGTTCAGCCTCCTTTCTTTTTTTATACCTGGAGACTTACAGAGAATCTGTCGTTGCGAGCCCAAAGGGCGTGGCAATCTCTCTCTATCAGGGATTTGCTTCGCTCCGCTCGCAAAGACGGTCTAAAATCTGTATTGTCAAGCTTTCAGCTTGACTTGTAAACCCGAAAGGATTTTCTTTACGGATATAAAAGAAAGGTCAAGCTTATGCTTGACCAAGTTAACCTGAAGGTTAACACTCCAGTAAAAGGGAATATTACACAGTAATAGTAAACCCAGAAAGATAAAATAACCTGTCTTTTTATCAGGGGATTGCTTCCCCCGCCAGAGGCGGGGTCGCAATGAAGTTATCTTAACCCGCTCTTGGTCTTTTGAGTTAAAAGGCTGACCGTTATGATTAAAATTAAGGAGACTGTAAATCCGGGGATGAGTTCGTACAGAAGGTTTTTCAAAACCGAAACGTTATACCAGACCAGAACAGTTACCGTCCCCCCTATCATCCCGGCCAAGATCCCCTGCTTGGTCACCTTTTTCCACCACAGGGTCAGAAGCAGAGCTGGCCCAAAGCTTGCTCCCAAGCCTGCCCAGGCATAAAGAACCAGCCAGTAAACTAAAGATTCCGCAGTCAGGGCTAAAACAAAGGAGATTATCCCGATTATTAGAGTTGCAGTTCTGCTCAGGAAAAGAAGCCTTCTTTGAGAAGCTTCTTTTTTCAGCATCTGGTGATAGATGTCCTCGGATATGGCGGAGGTTGCAACCAGAAGCTGGGAATCAGCAGTTGACATCATCGCTGCAATGGCTCCGCAGATCAAAACCCCTGCCAGAGCTGCTGGAAGCAATGATTTTGCCATGTAGGGCATTATCATCTCCTGGTCGGAAAAGATGTTGCCGAAAAGACCCAGACCCACGATTCCAACAAAGACCGCACCCCAGAAAGCCAGAATCGCCCAGCTGACCGCGATGAACCTCCCCACCCTGATCTCCCTGGGATTCTTTATGGCCATGAACCTTGTAACCAGGTGAGGCTGCCCCATGTATCCAAAGCCTATCCCCAACCCTCCTAAAACCGAGAGAAACATCTTTAAACCGGTATCCCCTCCACCCACGAACAAAAGATTTGGGTCTATTCTTCCAATAGCATTGGCCATCTTATCCATTCCGCCGAGCTCGTAAAGCCCTACTATCGGAAGCAGCACCAGGGTGAATACCATAAGAGAACCTTGAAAAAAGTCGGTCCACACCACGGCAAAAAAACCTCCCATAATGGTGTAGAAGATGATTATCCCTCCGCCAATAAGCATCCCTTCCAATCTGGAAATTCCAAAGGTGATGTTCAAAACCTTACCAGCAGCCAGAAACTGGGCTGCCACATAGATAGTAAAGAAAAAGATGATGATCAAAGTGGAGGTGATTTTCAAAGCGTGAGTTTTGTCATCGTATTTCGATTCGAAAAAATAGGGTAAGGTTATGGCACCGTACTGTTCGGTCTTTTCCCTCAACTTTCTGGCAATGAAGGTCCAGGAGAAAAGTATTCCGGCCACGCATCCGATAGCGGGCCAGATAGCGTTGAATCCGGTAGCAAGTGCCAGTCCTGGAAGTCCAACCAGAAGCCAGGCTGACTCGCCGGATGCTCTTTCAGAAAAGGATGCTAACCAGGGACCGATTCTTCTGGATGCTAAGATGAAATCGGGGAGGGTGCGGTTATATTTATAAGTTAAAATACCCTTTACGAAAAGTATTATAAGATAAGCGATGAAACCAAAAAATATCGGATTCATCTCTCCCCCTTTTCACCGGTTACAATATATGAGATCAAAGCCAAGATGAAAAAGACGATCGGCGGAACTAAAATCCAGAATTTTGTCCAGAAAGGCATAAGCTCTCTCCTTTTTGTAAAATTTTTCTCAAATTATAAAAAGAAAAAAAAGAAAATCAACAAAAAAATCCGGATTTTTTGATGCAGTCTACCAGTGGTAAGGTGCCAATCAGCTCTTTAATGAACGGTATTAGAAAATACCGATACTAAATAGCTTCTGCAATTCCTATGCGAGCATCCTTCGGATTGCCAAAGCATCAGAGGACATCTTTGAAATTCTAATTAAAATATTTGCTATTCAGTGACAGATATAATTGCATCTTTTTTTAGTAAGCATCTGACAAAAGACGAACATTTCCCACTTTAACCTTCAAAAGCCCGCAGGATTCTGCTTTTTCTTTGCATTCCAGAGCATGATTTTTAGAGGTCTTGGGCAAATCCATCATATAGAAACAGGGATAAAAAGCCAGAAGCGAGTATGGGATTTCTGGATTTAAGCTGGCTATGAATTTGGCAATTCGTAAGACCTCTTCGGAATCCACATAACCGGGGACCAGAAGGGTGCTTGCCACCAAGAACGGAGGATCGGGTCTTTTTTTGAAGTAATCTGCTAAGAACTTGAAATTCTCTAAGGTTTGTTTGTTGGAAACTCCGCATAAGGCAAGGTTGAGTTTTTCGTCGTGGGCTTTCAAATCGAATTTGATGCATCCTCCTGATTTCAAGGATATCTCCGCTATTTTTTTCAAGTATTTTTGGTTCATGGAGCCATTCGTCTCCCAGCAGATCCTCAGGATTTTAGTTTTCTTATTTTCCAGAGCTAAATTTGAGGTTTTTATCGAATGAATTATCTGGGTAGAGGGATCTCCGCCAAAGTAGCAGATGCAGGAGGTCTTTTCATCAACGCAGTTAGCCAGTTGTTGTGCGGTGGTTTTTACTGAACTTTTTATTCCGTTGCGGAAATGCCAGTTCTGGCAGAAAAGACAGTTAAAGGAACAGGATTGATAAAAGACTGCCAGGTTTTTGTAACCATACTCCACTCCTTTTGAGTACGAGAATTCTGGATAACCAGCTTTTGTTCCTCCTGGACAAACCCAATCGGCAACGCAGTTGGTGGGAAGATTGTCATAATACCAGCTCAGATGACCATCTTCTGCTCTGCCTCCTTTAAGTTTGCCTCCTTTGTTTTTTCTCAATCCGCAGTATCCGGTCTCCTCCTCCCCTATTTGGCACTGGTTAAAACAGAAATTACACTTTGCCCCATCCGGGGTTTCAGGCGGGAAATACGGAAGCTCAAATCTTTTTCTGGTTTCTGAATGAACTTTCTTTATATGGGGTAAAACTGCATCAAAATCTTTTCTAACACAATCCAGGCACACCCCCAGGGTCTTGGATATAAGACCGGATTCTTTTCCGCAGTTAATACATTTAGCCATTATTCAAATCTCCCCGGGATTTCCGTTCCGCAGAAACTGCATTTTCCATTTTCTATCTTATAATCTGTTGTGTACAGTCCCTTTCTTTCTATCAGGAGTCTTTTACACCTGTGACAGTAAGTTTTCTCAGCTGGATGCCCGAAAACATTACCCAGATAAACATATAAAAGCCCCTGCTTAAGTCCGATATCTCTTGCCTTTTCCAGAACAGATACCGATGTAGGCGGAAGATCCAAAAGTTCCAGATGAGGTATGAACCTGGTGAGATGCCAGGGGGTCTCTTCTCCCAATTCGCTCTTTATCCAATATGCAATGTCCTTAAGCTGTTTTTCATCGTCTGAATAACCTGGAATAACATTGGTGATTATCTCCACCCACATACTCAATTTTTTTCTGGCTCTTTTGGTCACCTCTAATATGCCTTTGAAATCATCTATATGGCAAATCTTTTTGTAAAATTCTTTTGAGAATCCCTTTATATCCACCCTGAAAGAATCAAGATAGGGAGCGATAAGATCCAGAGCCTCAGGGGTGATATATCCGTTGGTAACGTAATTGGTGTAAAGCCCTTCTTCTTTGGCTAATTTTGCGCCTTCAAAAGTATACTCAAACCACACCGTAGGTTCGTTATATGTCCAGGATATTCCTTTGCAATTATTACTTCTGGCCAAGACAACGGATTCCTCCGGGGTGATGGTCTGAGTCTTTTTATGTTTAAACTCAACCTGATCATGCGCAATCTCCCAGTTCTGGCATCCCGGACAGCGAAAATTGCATCCTAAAGTTCCCAAGGATAACCACTGGGACCCCGGATAAAAATGATACAAAGGTTTCTTTTCAATTGGTGATACGGCCCAGGAGGATACTCTGGAATAAACCAAAGAGTAGAGTTTTCCATCCTTATTCAATCTGGTTAGACAGTATCCCCTTTTCCCATCGGAGATCACACATCTTCTCTGGCAGATATCACACTTTACTTTTTTATGGTGGAGCTTTTGGTAAAGCATAGCTTCTTTCAGTAAAGTTTTTCTTTTAGAACTGCTCATAGGTCGCTGAAATTTAAAAATCTTAGACGGAAGACCACAAGGGTCTTCCCTACCTGTGATCATTATATCCAGTTGGAAATCTTTTGTAAAGTTGTTTTTGTTTTACGAATTCTTGCTTAAAGAAAGACTTATTCAAAACAAGTTTACAGATATTTTTGAATAAGGCTTCAAAAAGACCTCATAAAAACATTTATTTCAAAATATGAAGAAAACTATGAAGATGGGTCAGGAAACAAAATCGGTAAAAATCCCCGAGGGATCCAAAGCTTCTTTGATCTTTCGGTTAAGCTTGATTTTTGGATCATCCTCTACCCTGTCAACCTTTTTCATTACCGGAGCAGTGAAACTTATGTTTTCAAAGTCATCTTTTCTTTCGAGAGGATGAAGCCTCAAGGAAACCTCGGTTATAATCCCCAGGCTTCCCCAGGAACCGACAAATAATTTGGGCAGATCATAACCGGTAACGCTTTTGAATACCCTTGCTCCGGTTTTTAGCTTCTCACCGCTTGCCAGCACAACCTCCAGAGCCAGAGTAAAGTCTCTGGTCAGAACGGCTCTCTCATTGGTGGTTCCCTTTATACCTGCTCCGATGCTTCCTCCCACTGTGCCTTTATCTTGAGACTTTGCCAGAGGATAAAAAACCCCGTAGGATTTTAAATTTTTATTAATTTCCTTTAATAGAATCCCCGGTTCCAAGATAACATATAGGTCTTCGGGTACCACCTTTTTGATTCGGTTGAATCTGGAAAGGTTCAAAATCAAAGTATTCTCTTTTAAAGTTCTCTGGTAATTTACTTTTGACTCGGTGCCCACAGGTATTATATTTAACCTTTCCTCTCTGGCTAAAGCTAAAACCTCCCTAATGGCTTCGGTATCCGGGGGATAGGCATATAATCTGTCCAGATTCAAGTTTATGTTCTCATCCCCTACGATTTTGGCAATCCGGTCAATGAGCTTTTTATCCATCATAACTGAAGCTAAATATATTTTTTTTTATTTTGGTGTCAAGTGAATTTGGTTGCAATTGTAAAAAAAGAAATACCACTGGAGACCTCAAGGTCTCCCCTACATTTTTTTAGGAATGAAATTCATATGGATTGCATTGAAAAACAAATTTTTGCAATTAGAAAAAGAAGTCAAGCTGAAGCTTGACACTCCAGGATGAATTTTCATCCTTGTTTTTAGAATGGGATGATATGTTTTACGTATAGATAGGAGGTGATGACGATAACTACTTTTAACCTTGACATAAAAGCCTCCAGGTAATATATTGGCTGAAATTTCAAGTTCAAAGGAAGAGATTATGACCCAGACAGAAACAAAAAAGATGCCCAGAATAGAACAAAGGATGGATCACCTTTCCAAGTGTCTGAAATGCGGAAAGTGTCTTTCGGTCTGTCCCATTTATGCTGAGATGAAAACCGAGCAGACCGCTCCCCGAGGCAGGGTAGCTTTAGTGGAACAGGCTTTTAAAGGTAACATAGATTTGTCTGATATTTTCAAAAAGAGGCTGTCCTTTTGTTTGAACTGCAAGGCTTGCGTTGAAGCCTGTCCCTCCGGGGTCAGGGGGGATGATCTGATCCTCTTAGCACGGGCGGAGCTGGTTGACCGGGGCAATATAACCTACATCGAGAGGTTCATTTTCAGATTCCTTTTGAAAAGAGGTAGGCTTCTGCCTCCGGTTGCCAAGTGGGCTACCTTTTTGGGAACTTTAGCTAACAAGATACTGCCGGAGAACAATCCCTTAACTCTATTCTTGCCCTTTCCCGATGGTTGGAAGGAGAGGATCTACCCCAAGATAGCCAAAGAGACGGTTATGGACAAATACCCCGAGGTGGTGAAGGTCGCCAATCCCAAGATGAGGGTGGGATACTTCGTGGGGTGTGGGACCAACCTGGTCTACCCAAATGTAGCCGATGCGGTGATAAAGGTTTTAACTCACAATGACATCGAGGTGGCTATACCACATGAGCAAATCTGCTGTGGAACCTCCATATACAATTCAGGGGATTTCGAAAGTGGAAAGGAATATGCCCAGAGGAATCTGGAGGTTTTCGATAAATTAAACATTGACGCTATCGTGGTTGCCTGTGCCTCAGGTGGCTTGACTTTGAAAAAGGAGTACCCGGAGCTATTGAAAGCCGGTAAGTTCAAGGTTCCGGTTTACGATATCTCCGAGTTTCTAATCGATCAGATCGATCTGAAAAAGGATTTCAAAAAAGGTCAAATATACAAAGTTACCTATCATGATCCCTGCCATCTTAACCGGGGACAGGGTATAAAAGACCAGCCCCGGAAGCTGCTTGATCTTCTGCCCAACGTCGAATTTTACGAGATGGATCTGGCAGACCGCTGCTGCGGAGGAGGCGGTTCCTTTAACCTGAAATATTATCCCACCTCCAAGGAGATAATGAAACGGAAACTTGAAAGTATAAACAAGATCGAAGTCGAAATCTTAGCCTCAGGCTGTCCCGGATGCATGATGAGGTTCGAGGAGACCTTCCTGCAGAAAAAGCTACCGATAAAGGTGAAACATCCGATTGAGCTTTTGTGCGAGGCTTACGGCTTGTAGGTCGAGATTCCAATCTCGACAAAAAACGCCGGTTTTAGAAAATCGACCTACAATATTTTATAGAGTTTATGAAAGTTCGGCGATATTATATACCAAATGTTATATATTTTATCACTGCTGTTACATATAGAAGGAAAACTCTCTTCTCAAACAAGAGTAATCTATTAATATTTAAAGAAACTTTCGAAAATGTAAAATCCTTACATCCTTTCTTTTTGCAGGCATATGTAATTCTACCTGATCATTTTCATTTGTTAATTCAACCAAGCCCACCCACCAACATATCTAAAATCTTGCATTCTCTTCAAAGAAACTTCACCCTGAATTTTAAAAAGGTTAAGAATATAGAAGACTCCCTCAAACTATGGCAACACAGGTTTTGGGATCACATAATTCGTAACAAAAAAGACTATAATAAACACTTTGATTATATTCATTACAATCCAGTTAAACATGGTTTAGTGAAAAAGCCCGAGGAGTGGCAGGAATCTAGTTATCTCTATTATTTAAAGGAGGGATTTTATCAGCTCGGGTGGGGTTATACTCAGCCGATTAATATTAAAGAGATGGAACTTGAGTAGGTCGAGATTCCAATCTCGACAAAAAACGTCGATTTTAGAAAATCGACCTACTTTGTTAAATTTTTCACAAAAAGGACTTGCCTTTTTCATTTTTCCACTATATATTTGTTTTTGTCAAATTTAAGGAGTTTTTATGAAAATAGATTTAAAATACGGCAAATTTCACAGGACTTTGAAGCTTCCTGATAAAAATCTTTTGAAAGTTCTGGAACTGGAAAAAAGTTCAGGATTAGCTGATGTCACAAAATCTACAATTGAAGTTTTAGAGAATCCGATCGGTTCAGATAAATTGAGGAATCTAGCTAAGGATAAAAAAACTGCCCTGATAATCGTCTCGGATTACACTCGCGGAGTCCCGTATAAAAGAGCGAATTTCAATCTCCTTTTGCCTATAATCGATGAGTTTCATAAAGCTGGAATAAAGGATAAGGATATAAAATTCTTAGTGGGAACCGGTGCTCACCGACCTCATACCGAACAGGAGAACCGAGATAATTTAGGTGATGAAATCGTTGATAATTACCAGGTGATCTCCCACGAATGTGATAAGGATTTAGTCTCCCTGGGAAAACTTTCCACTGGCAATGAGCTTCTGATTAACAAACTTGTTGTCGAATCCGATTTAGTGATTCTTACCGGACTTATCACCACCCACTATTTCGGTGGATATTCAGGCGGAAGAAAAGGGATATTACCCGGTGTGGTTGGAAGGGAGACCATAAGGAAAAATCACTCCATGGTCTTAAGGGATGGGGTTGGTCTGGCAAAAATTGTGGGAAGCCCCATATCCAAGGAGATGTCTGAGGCTGCAGCTAAAGCTGGGGTTGATTTTCTTTTAAACGTGGTGATAAACGACAAAAAACAGATCGTTAAAATCGTGGCTGGTGATCTGGAAAAAGCTTTCCTTCAGGGGGTTGAGGCTTGTAACAAATTATATAAGGTGGTTGTTGACCAGCCAGCGGATTGTACCTTTGCCTGTGCCGGAGGTTATCCCAAAGATGTCAATCTCTACCAGACCATGAAAACCTTAAATAACGCCAGGCAGGTCACCAAGCCTGGCGGAACCATAGTCCTTTTAACCGAGGCGGGTGAGGGAATTGGCTCAGATACATTTGACCAGTGGCTTTCCAAGGCCACGTCTTTAGAGGAGCTTCTCTCAACCCCGGAAAAGGATATAACCGTGGGTGGCCATACCGCAGTGATAAATTCAAAGAACTTAAAAGAGTTTGATGTTTTGGTCGTATCGGAGATGGATAAAGATACTCTGGAACAAAGATTTTTTGGATATGCCAAAAGCTTGGACGATGCAGTTGAAAAAATAAAAGCCAAGCACGGGGAGGATTTTAAAGCATACATTCTTCCCCAGGCTGGATTGATATATCCCTGTTTGGAAAAGTGTAATTAAAAAAATCAAAAAAAAGGAGCGATGTTATGCCAGATATTGTGGTTAATAATGATAAACTGAAAGAGTTCACCTCCCAGGTTTTTCAGAAGCTCGGGGTGTCCAAAGACGATTCCGATATCTCCGCAGATATCCTGGTGGAATCGGACCTGAGAGGAATCCCCTCGCATGGTGTTGCCCGGCTTATAAGATACGTTAACGGGATAAAGGACGGCATTATGATCCCCGATGCCAAGCCGGAGGTGGAGAAGGAGACCCCTTCAACTGCTGCGATCAATGCCCATAACGGTCTGGGACAGCCAGCCGGATATTTCGGGATGAATTTGGCTATAGGTAAAGCTAAAAAGACCGGTTTGGGTTTCGTTACCGTTAACAATTCAAACCATTACGGAATAGCAGGATATTATTCCATGATGGCATTGAAAGAGGGAAATCTTATCGGTATCTCCATGACCAATTCAGCCCCCCTGGTGGTTCCTACCTTCTCCAAGGATATGCTGATCGGAACCAATCCCATATCTGTAGCTGCACCCTGCAACCAGGAGCGGTCCTTCGTTCTGGACATGGCCACCTCAGTCGTTCCCCGGGGTAAATTCGAAGTATATGAGAGATTGGATAAGCCGGTTCCCCTGGGCTGGGCTGTGGATGAGCAGGGTATTACCTCTCAGGATACCAAAAAGATCATAGAGAATATGGCCAAGACCCTGGGTGGAGGTATTCTTCCATTGGGAGGTGAAG
>LJUW01000049.1 GCA_001304315.1 candidate division Zixibacteria bacterium SM23_73_2
AATCAGGCAAATAAAGCTCTGGAGATCGCCAAGGTTCAGTATGCCGAGGGTCTGATCACCAGCCTGGAGGAGATGGATACCCAGCTGGCATTGACCTTAGCCCAGACCAATTATCTTTCAGCTTTGACAGATTATCTTGTTGCAACAGCGAAGTATTACAAAGCTATTGGCAGGTGATACGGAACAGGTCGTAGGTTATAGGTAATAGGTGATAAGTTTTGTAGGCACGGATTTATCCGTGCTTTTTTTTATTTCCATTCATAACAATAGATAAATATTTTATCCTTGCTGAATTTTATGGGTAGTCACAACCTTCACTGGAAGGACAGGCAGGTTGGGAAGTAATTTTTACCTTCATTTGCCAATGCGGTAATCCGAATTCCAATTTCAAATCTCTGTTATTAAAACATCTGGATAAAACCGTAGAAATCCTTCATTTTCCCCTTGCTTTTTCCCCGATTTTTAATATCTTATATAAAGTTACAATATGCTGGCTACTAAAACCAAAACGGTTCGCAGAGAACTAAAAAGCATCTTAGGTGAAAACTTAAAAGAAAAGGAGGTATTAGCTCCCTATACCAGCTTTAAGATCGGAGGGGAAGCTGATTATTTCTTCAGGGCAAAGAGAATCGACGAACTGACCAATGCAGTTTTAACCGCAAGAGAGCTTGGGATCCCATACTTTATCTTAGGAAAAGGAAACAACGTCTTGGTATCAGATGAGGGTTTCAGAGGAATGGTTATTAAAAACGAATGCAGAAAAACCGAGGTTTGTGATACAACAATTGCCTGTCAATCAGGAACTCTGCTTAAGGATCTGGTGAACTCAGCCAGGGAGAATTCACTTCAAGGATTTGAGTTTTTAGCTGGCATCCCCGGAACAGTGGGGGGAGCGGTATTCGGAAACGCAGGAGCTTTTGGGAAATCAATAGGTGAATATACGGAGGAAGCAGTATTATTAACTTCTTCGGGGAACATAGAGATTGTTGGCAGGGAGTATTTCGATTTTGGTTATCGTTATAGCAAACTCAAAAAAACAATGGATGTTTTGCTTTCAGTCTCTTTTAAACTTAAAAAGGGCAGAAAAGAATCGATCGGGAAAAGGATTGAGCAAGTGTGGGAAAAAAGGAAGAAATCGATCCCTTATAATAAAAAATCTGCCGGATGTTTTTTCAAAAACGTAAAAGATAAGGGTATATCAGCAGGTTATCTTTTAGATCAGGTGGGAGCAAAAAAAATGTCGGTTGGGGAGGCTAAAGTTTTTTCAAAACATGCCAATATTATAATAAACTCGAAAAACGCCAAAGCCAAAGACGTAAAGAAGTTAGCTCGTATATTAAAGGAAAGAGTCAAAAAAAGATTTAAAATAAATTTAGAAGAAGAAGTTATATATTTAGGAAAATTTAACCAAAGGAGGTTGCCTATCGATAATATCTAAGGAGAAATGAGAAGAGGTGCAAATTCCATGCTTCACTATTGGCGAAGCTTCAAAGCCGCTAAAACATCTATTTTTACGTTTATCTTAGCGGTTTGTTTTTTATTTATCTCTCCTTTAGCAGTACAGACTTTAGGGATAGGCCTGGATTTTAATTCCACTCGATGGGCAACCTTTTATCCCCCGCGACAAAAAGGCCTATCCATTTCCGATTCAACCTTATCATTTCTGAAGGTTAATTCCAGGTTAAGTTTAAAAAGAATCGTGGGAATCGACCACGATAATCGCAGGGTGACTTTGAAGGGTCAGATCGGATCTTTCCCTACTTTACCTGGTTTCAGCATGGATCTGGACAAATACGTAGTTGAAAACAATAAAGCTCAACTGGATTCGAGTTTCAGGTCAAGCTTAATTCACTTCACCCAGGAGGCTAGCAAGAGCGGAGCGAGCGGACCTTTTGCATTTGAGATTCCCATTAAGTTTCCAACCTTAGTCTCCAAGATAATCGGCGAGGGGGGACCGGGGCTTAAGGTCTCCGGTTATCGAAGGATAGACTTCTCCGGCACCTCTACCTGGGAGGAGGGTGTTCAAAGTACCGCTACCTCCAAGCAGACCAAATTTCCTTCGCTCAGGATGGAACAGGAATCTCAATTCACCATCTCCGGAACCATAGGGAGCAAAATATCTGTCCAGGTAGATCAGGACTCCAAAAGGGAGGCCGACCTCTCCAACCGACTGCATCTGAAATACACCGGAGATGAGGATGAGATAATTCAAAACATCGAGGCCGGTAACGTAAGCCTGGGAATCAGGAGTGGTCTGGTCGGCTACAGCGAGAAGGTTCAGGGACTTTTTGGCATAAAAGCTCAGGCCAAAATCGGTGGATTAAATCTGACCATGATAACCAGCCAGGAGAAAGGATCTACAGAAAAAGCAGATTTCTCCGCTGGTGCGGAAACCAGGGAAGAGGAACCTATCCGGGATAATAATTATGTGGAAAGGACTTTCTATTATCTGGGTTTCGATCAATCCTTATATGAACCTTCATTGTGCGATCCAGAACTTTACGAAAGAATTAAGTTTTTACCCAACGACTTCCAACCGGGTGACAGTATTATCGAGATAGCTGTTTTTAAATCCGACAACAGCATCAATAGTGATTCAAAATATCGCCATGGTCTGGCAGTGGTTAATCCTAACAATTGTGATACCACTGGAGGAAAGTGTGAATGCGATACAAGTGGATGGGAGTTTGAGTACAAAAGATTCAGGCAATTAGATGCTAACGAGTATTTTGTGCATCGTACCGCTGATACAGTGACGTTAGGAGCAGGGACAATTGGGATGACTTTACCCTATTTGCAATTAAACGGAAGAGCTAATATAAATGATGTTCTGGCACTGTACTATAGAATACTACGCGATGTTGATACTATTACGGTGGGGAACCTGGAACATCGAAAAACCGAAAGCACGGATCAGGATACTTCCTTTCTATTAAAGCTTTTGAAACCTACGATCTCCTCGCCCCAGCGTATCACCTGGGAATATGAGTGGAGAAATGTCTACGGTTTGAGAACGGAAAATGTCAACCCCAATGATCTGGTGGTGGATATTTATAAGGGGCCTAAAGGCCCAGCCAGGATAAACGAAGATCCGAATCATCAGAACGGAAAAAGGTATATATTGATTTTAGGCTTGGATCAGATAGATACCAGGGGGAGCCCTGGAGCGGATGGAATAGTTGACGTAAGGCAGATAGACCTTCAAAAGGGATATCTGATCTTTCCTGATAGGCACCCCTTTGCAACAAATCGGAGCTTCACCGGAGACCCTAAAGATACCCTTTCTCCTCAGGTTAGGGAAATATATACGAGTAATAACGCAAGAGAGATATCGGATGCCAGTCAATATTATATATATGTTAAATCCCAAACCAGGAAAACAGAGTATTCCCTGGGTAGGGCTAATATCATCGAGGGATCTGAGGTTGTCACCTTAAATGGTCGAAAGCTCAACAAAGGTGAAGATTACGATATCTTCTACGAGTTAGGACAGATAAGATTTTTAACCAGTGAAGCTGTGGATCCCAATGCCCAGATCACCATCGACTACGAGTTTGAACCTTTTTTCATGCCGGAGAAGAAAAGCCTGTTCGGAGTTGAGGCTAATTATGATCTTGGTGAAAACGCCCAGATCGGCGCCATCGCCCTGTACAAGTCGGAGAAGGTTCAGGACGAGAAACCCAGGGTAGGGGAGGAACCGGTAAAGAACCTCGTCTGGGGAACCGACTTTTCGTTTTCCTTATCTCCTTCTGTTCTGACTCAACTGGTGGATGGGTTACCCCTGGTTGAATCCGAAAGCCCTTCTAAAATCAATGTGAAGATGGAGGTGGCTGGCTCACTGCCCAACCCCAACGTAAGGAACCATGCTTTCATTGATGATTTCGAAGGAGCATTGGAATACACCGATCTGAGCATAAGAAGGGGAATCTGGACCCTCAGTTCCCTTCCGGATACCTCTGTGTGGCAGAGGGGAAGGATGTACTGGTTCAACCCTTATACCCAGGTGGCGATCAGGGAGATATGGCCTCAAAAAGATGTTCAGAAAAGGGAGGATAGAACCAACGTGTTGCAGATGGTATTATTTCCCAGAAGACCTCATGCCCCAGTTGACAGCGTATCAGGAGCATTTGATCCCAATCAATTTAACAAAAAATCATGCAATGGTATTATGAGAGGCTTTTCCTATGGAAGTTACGATCAGACCAGAAGGAGATTCCTGGAGGTATGGGTAAAAGGTGATAAGGGGAAATTACATGTCGATCTGGGTCAGATCTCCGAGGATATAAACTCGGATGGTAAACGTGACACCGAAGATAAATTAAGGAACGGACAGAGGGATGGGATTTTTGACGATGACGAGGATACCGGACTGGATGGGATGTTTAACTCCGAGGAAATCGATAGTTTCAAAGTGCTTTTCCCCGGACAGAACGTTCCCCAGGATCCTTCTGGTGATGATTGGAAATACAGTGATGAAACCGGAGAGAGGGAACGGTACTCCCAGATAAACGGAACCGAGGGGAACAAGGACGATCCTGATCGTGGAAGGTATCCTGATACCGAGGACATCAATTTCAATGGCAGCCTGGATAAGGCTAACAATTATTTCGAGTTCACCATTGATCTATCAGCTGATACAACGCTGGACTCCAATTACGTTAAGGGTACCTATAGCGAGTATGGTTGGAGGCTTTATAGACTTTCCCTGGATCAACCAGACGATTTGATCGGCTCACCCGATTGGAACAACATCCAGTTTGCCAGGATGTGGATAGATTATTCTGATCCTGAGGATTCCATCCTGGTGCAGGTTGCCTCAATTCAGATGGTGGGTAACAGGTGGGAGCCCTTGGGGGTTTTCAAAGTACAAAGTGATGCGGACACAACTGATACCACTGACACAGGTTTTACAGCAAATACAATTGAACCACAGAGCTCATTTGAGATTTTCGTCATAAACACTCATGAAAACACGGACTACGATCCACCTCCAGGTGTGGCCGGGATCCTGGATCGACAAACCCAAGTACGTGCAAAAGAACAATCTTTAGTTCTAAGGTTTAAAGATCTAAAACCCAATCATTTGGGAATTGCTAAGAGGATCTTGTATGAAGCTGAAAATTACACTAATTACAAAAAGATGGGAATGTGGGTCCATGGGCCCGATAACTCCTCCAATATAGAGTTTTTCTTCAGGATCGGGGAAGACTCCACCAACTACTACGAATATTTTTCTGAACTCTCTTCTGGCTGGAATGAAATGGAGATCGATTTCGATCAAATAACCGCCCTCAAGCTTGAGGTTCCCGAGGGTGAAGATACGATATCCAGTTCTAACTACAGGGTTAGAGGACAACCCTCGCTTTCCAAGATAGATTACTTTGCCATGGGTGTGGTTAATTATGATTCTAACGATGTTTCCGGCGAGATCTGGGTGGACGAACTGGAAGTGGATGATGTACGCAGGGAAACAGGATACGCCACCAAAGGTTCGGTAAATTTCAACCTGGCTGATCTTATCACCAGTGGAAGTTTCAGTTTTTCTAGATTCGACTGCGAATTCAAGGATTTAAGAGAGATGGAGCAAAAGACAAACGTGGTGAAAGATTTTAGAACTGCTTATGCACTGGGTGGAAATATAAATCTGCATAAACTACTGCCGCCTTCCTGGCAGCTATCTTTGCCTCTGCAATTAAACTGGTCAGAGTATCGTTCCTTACCCAAATTTAAAGTCGGTTCGGATATAGAACTCCCGGAGGATAAAAGAAAGGATTATCAGTCCAGAACCGTAACTAAATCGATCGGATTCGGGCCGAAATTCAACAGGCAGACCGATAACTGGATTTTGAAACTGACCTTAAAGAGGCTCAATTTTAGTCGAATAACCTATCAAAAGACAGAGAGCACAACTCCCTCCGTCCCGGTCTCCTGGACTGAGAATTACGGCTTTGGTGCCAGCTATGATCTTTCGCCCGGGAAGCAGATTTCGATAAAACCGTTAAGCCAAGCAAAGTTTTTCCTGATACCCGAATATCTTACCAAATTACAGTTTAATTTCCTGCCAAAGACTTTAAAATTCGGAGGAGATGTTAAGGGAGATAAATTCTATTCGGTTAACAACGCGGGTAACGTTACCTCGAAATACGTTAGAGATTTTCTGGGAAACTTTATCTTCGTAATGAATCCAGTAAGCGATGCTAACATTAACTATAATTTAAATACCACCAGGGATATAAGAAACGATCAGGATTTAAAATTCTCGTTCAATCCCAATGAAGTAAAGTTAGGGATAGAGGTGAGTCGCTCCCAGAATTTCAAGTTCGACTATTCCCCTCAGATCATCGGGTTTCTGACCAACCAATTCTCCTTTTCTTCAACTTACAAAGAAAATTTGGATGCCCAGAGGGAAAATACTCTTACCGTCGAGGGCTCCAACACCAAGAAATTCGATTTCACCCTTAATCTGAAAAAACTTTTGGGAAGCAAAAAGATCGAGAAGGGACCTTTAAAATCCTTTAATCTGGTCACAGCTTTATTGAGGAACATTGACTCCCCGGTTCTTTCTCATACCCGTACAACCAGATCCAGAGGAAGCGGGCTGTTTTATCGTCCCTCTTTATCCTATCAGTTTGGTTTGACTAACAATATCGATGTTCCGACTATCTCAGGAACAATTGAAGGAAACCGGGATGCTTCCAGCACCACCAAAAGCTATGACGCCAGAAGCGGGATCGGCCTGTATCAGGGAATTAAATTGAGCTTCAGTTATTTAAAGCAAATAGGAACCTCGTCCTCATCCTCAGATCCGGTTAGAAAAATCTCCGAAACCTTCCCCGATCTTACCCTGAGAATCAGCAATGTGGAGAGGATAAAACTACTTAAGAAATTCGTCTCCAACGCCTCCTTTAACTCCAGTTTCTCAAAAAAAGTGGATAAACAGGAAAACGCGAAAACAAAAGCTCCGATCAAGATGCAAACGTACCTCAGGTTTCAACCGCTGGGAAGTTTGATTCTGAACTGGAAGAATGGAATAAGCACGACCATAAAGGTAAATAAAACCATCTCTGAGGATAAGGATTTAAGAAAAAGCGGAGGTTCAAACGCTACCAGTAAAGACTATGAAACCTCATATGGCATTAACGCCACGTATTCTTTCTCAGCTCCGCACGGTATTAAGCTTCCCCTGTTGAGAAAGATCAAATTCAAAAGCAACGTTAACCTGAACCTGGACATCACCAGGAAGAACTCGATTAAGAAAAGCGCCATCCCTCCACATGGTTTCAATACCGAAAAGGACCAGACTACCCTGACCATCCAGGGAAGTGGAGGATACAGTTTCTCCAGCCAGGTCAACGGTGGGTTAAATTTCTCCTGGATAGATTTCCAGGATAAGAAGACCGGGTTGAAACGGCATACCCGGGGAATGGGCATCTGGATCAACTTCAGGTTCTAAATGGAGGAAGACTTGAGAAAAAGTATTTTTTGGGTTTTTTTTCTTTTTTTTCTGACCAGCTGTTTTAAATCCCCTCCGCCTGAATTCGACGGGGAATCTGCTTTTGAGTATCTTGAGAAACAGTGCGATTTCGGTCCCAGGTATCCCGGATCAGAAGCTCACCAGAGGTTAAAAAAATATCTGATTGACATTTTGAAAACCCATACTGATATGGTTAAAGAACAGAGGTTTTCCTTTTATGATTCCCTTTTAAAAAAGGAATTGAACTCAACCAATATAATAGCCTCCTTTTATCCGGAAAAAAAAGAAAGGATTCTTCTGTGCGCTCACTGGGATACCAGACCTTTTGCTGACGAAGAAACCCAACCGGAACTGAGAGAAAAACCCGTATTGGGAGCAAATGACGGTGCATCCGGTGTGGCTGTGCTTTTGGAGCTGGCTTCGATCTTAAGCCAAAGACAACCCAAATGGGGAGTGGACATAGTGCTTTTCGATGCTGAGGATTACGGATCAGAAGAAAGGGGGGTTGAGTTCTGCGTGGGCTCGGATTATTTTGCTAAAAACATGGGAAAGCACAAGCCAAAATTCGGGATCCTTCTGGACATGATCGGGGATAAGAATTTAGAAATCTACAGGGAAGGGCACTCTGAAAAATATGCCAAAGAGATCGTTGATCTGGTATGGGATACTGCTGAGAAGCTAAACCTTAATTGTTTCAGGAATTCTGTCAAATACCATATGATAGACGATCATATCTCCCTTTTAAAAGCAGGTATAAAATGCATTGATATAATCGACTTTGATTACCCGTACTGGCACACTACCCATGATACCCCGGATAAATGCAGCGGGGAAAGTTTAGAGAAAGTGGGCAGGGTATTAATTAAGATATTATATGATTAGATTTCCAACCTTCAATCCCAGGGAGCTTAAAGCCATTTTGTTTTTGCTTTCCATTGTTTTGATAGGCGCATTTATTACCCTTTACAAAAGCAAGAATCCATCCTTTGCTCCACAGCTTATCATAAATAATTCGACTGACTCCGTAACCTATAATGATACAACGGATAAGAAAAGTTATTTAGAGCAAGAGCTTAACATAAATTATGCCTCGGAAAAACAACTTCAGAATCTGCCCGGAATAGGTCCGGTTCTGGCCAAGCGAATCGTTGAATACAGAGAGAAAAAAGGTGGGTTTAAAACCACAGAAGAACTAAAAGAGGTTAATGGAATTGGCGATAAGAAATTTGAGAAGATAAGAAGTTTAGTTACTATTAATTAATAAAGAAAAAGGATTTAAATTGAGAATCATCGGTGGAGAATTCAAAGGGAAAAGATTAAAATCGGTAAAAAAATCAAAGATCAGACCCACCTCAGCCCGGGCCAAAACCTCGATCTTTGACATTCTAAAGGATGAGATCGTAGGGAAAAGGATACTGGACCTATATGCCGGATCAGGAGCTTTGGGATTGGAGGCGCTCTGCCGGGGTGCGGATTTTACCGTATTCGTTGATTCATCCCATAAAAGCACGGCTATAATCAAAAAAAACATCGAGGATTTGAATTTCAAGGAGAAGACCAGGGTTTTTAATTTAGATAGTTTGAAATTCTTAAGAAGGGAATCGGAGGAGGAAGAAAAATTCGATATCATCTTCTGCGACCCACCCTATCAGAAAGAGATTTTACCAAAAGTACTGGATTTGATCGCAGAAATCGATATATTAAAAGAGAATGGTATCTTTATCTTGGAGCATCATAAAAAAGAGAAATTAAAACAAAAGGGAAATCTGGTTTTGGTAAAAGAGAAAAAATTAGGTGACACGGTTTTATCTTTTTTCATAAAGAGGAGTTGCCAATGAAAATCGCGGTTTACCCCGGAAGCTTCGATCCCATAACCAACGGTCACATCGACCTGATCCAGAGGGCGCTTTTGATTTTTGACCGGATCGTGGTGGCGATTGCTGACAATGTGGAAAAGGAAAGGGAGTATCTTTTTACCATGGAAGAGAGGGAGGATATGGTCAAGGAGACTTTGAAGAACATGGAGAGGGTAGAGGTAATGAGGTTCAAAGGTCTTTTGGCTGACTTGGTTAAAAAGTTGGGAGCCTGCTCCATTTTAAGGGGCTTGAGAGCAGTCTCGGATTTCGAGTACGAGTTCCAGATGGCACTGATGAACCGCAAACTCGCCCCCGAAGCTGAGACCTTCTTTTTGATGCCCTCGGAACATTATGTTTATCTGAGTTCATCTCTGGTCAAAGACATCGCCCGCTTCAATGGCAATATCTGCGAATTCGTGCCCAAGGTGGTGGAGAGGGAGTTGAAGAAGAAGTTTGGGTTTGCTTAATTACATTTATAGCAGATTAAATTTAGATTTTAACTTTAGATTGTTTCTCCTAATTCTTCTTCAATCTGTATACTAATCGTATCAATAATTGAAGATTGAACATGTCCTTCAAAGCCTTCAACTTTTTCTAAAAGACTATCTAGTTCTTCAATAGGAATAAATTTACAAAAGTCATTAAGTCCAATTTTTCTAAATATAGGTCTTGAAAGTTCAGCCATTACTTTATTTTGACGTTTAATAGGAGCAATAATGTATAACTTGATGTTCAATGCTGGAACAACAGAGAGTAGATCAGCCATTCGAAGAAGACCAGAATAAATGGATGATGTAGTTTCTATTTCAAAGACACAGATAGGAGCATTCTGGCGAATCCAGATAATATCTATTAACGAAATACGTCGTGTAGCTTCTTTACTTAATCCGAGGTTAGGAAAAGATTTTAAACATCTATGTCCTAAAGGTCTACCTTTAAACTTTCGTCCTCTATCATTTGAAGCAATCCAAACAGAGCATCCTGTTATTTTCCCCAAATCAATTAGAGAAGCCTGAGTCTTAGTATGTATAGATTCTTCTTCCTTAGTTTTAAAAACCTCTTCCACCTCCGTAATCTTTTGTTTTCGTATTCCTTTTTTTCGTTTTGTTCTTCGTTGTATTTCTTTACGCTGCTTTACTTCCACTAGTAGCTGTTTAAGATTCGATTCAATCTCCGAAAGATTATTTGGTCGTGACTGAATAACTTTTAAAATAGTCTCTGCTGCGATATTAGTTAATACTTGCTGATTTAAGATACCCCATCCATATTTAGGACCCCAACTTGAGGTTAAAGCATCCCGTACTTCACCTAAGATCGGTATTCTGTTCTCCGGATTCAAAGCATGCACAAACTTTATTGGAATTCTGTGAGGATAGATGTCTTTATTCCAGACCCGTAATCTAGATTGAAAAGGTTTACCTTTAACATTAGCAAGACCAGCAATTGCTTTATCAACTATGAAAGCCAGGAAATCACCTTTTTGCCAATGTTTGAAACGAGCTGATTTGCTACCCCATAATGAATGCTTTATACACGTAAGATATTGATATTCCTCTATAGCGACAAGTCGTAGATTTGACATAATTTTCCCTTCAAATGAAGTTTAAATTCATATAATATTTTTTATTTAAAATTATTGTCACCAACTAAAAACATCTCCATATTTCCCCTAACCACTTCAACCTGTTTTCCCCTAATCTATCCCCCAATCAACAGAAAGTCAAGAAAATATTTGTGATTTTTAGAGGAACTCGGTAACACAAGTTGTCTCCCTAGCCGGACAGGCAACTTGTGTTATCACAGGTTGGGACAACCTGTGATACCTTGAACGTAGGGGAGGGGTTTATCCCCTCCCGTCCTGCGGGAGCCCACGAGGGGCTCCCCTACAGGATGTCATTGCGAGCGTAGCGAAGCAATCCCCTAATAAAGAGAGATTGCCACGCTCACTTCGTTCGCTCGCAATGACGGTATAATCGCCAATGGAGACCTGAAGGTTTCCTCTACATTTATTTTTCTGGAGTGTTAGCCTTTCTTGGCCGGATAGGCAGGCTAACTTGGTCAGGCGTAGTCTGACCTGACTTGCATGTTCATTGAGTAAACCCTTTGGGTTTACAAGTCAAGCTGAAGCTTGACATTCCAGAGTAAGCCCTTAAATGGATTTTGAAAATTACTGAAAATATTGTTTGAATAAACTTAGGGGCAGGATGTATATTAGATGAAAAAGGAGCGCTCTTTGGAATACGAAGATGAAAAGCTGATTCTGCTAACCCAAAAGGGGAAAATGAAAGCTTTTGAGATATTGGTTAACAGATACAAAAAGAACGCCTATTTTATCGCCCTGGGCCTGGTGGGCAACTCCGAGGATGCCTATGATCTGTCCCAGGATGCCTTTGTAAAGGTCTACAGATCGATAAACAAATATAATGGCACAAGCAAGTTCTTCCCCTGGTTTTATACCATTTTGACCAACCTGTGCAAAAACCATCTCAAAAGACAAAATGTCAAAAAAAGATACTTGAGCCAGGAGACAGAAAGACAGAAGCTAAATTCAGAAGCACAAAATTCATCCAACTCAGAAGAAAAGTTGGAAAAGCTTGCTTTAAAAGAAAAACTTTTAGAGGAGATCGAAAAGCTCCCCTTTAAATTCAAAGAGATAATAGTATTAAAACATTTCAGGGACCTCTCCTACAAGGAGATCTCCGAGGTTCTGGAAATCCCCATTGGAAGCGTTATGTCCAGGCTTTACTATGCCAGGAAAAAATTGAAGGAGAGCTTAAAAGATTTCAGGGAGTGATTGTTTTGAATTGTGAAGAGATTAAAAATTTAATGATGGGTTATATCGACGGAGAGTTATCGGATGAACAGAAAAGTTTAGTGGAAAAACATATAGAGGAGTGTGAAAAATGCAGAGACGAATACAAATCCTTTGTCCGGATAAAGGAGGTGACCGAGGATATGAGATTGGCTGACCTGAAGGAGGATATCTGGGCAGGTTACTGGAAAGGGGTATACAAAAGGATAGAACGGGGTGCAGGGTGGATTTTCCTGTCCATCGGAGCAATAATCCTTTTGGCATTCGGCATGTTTGAATTCATAAAAAGCATAATCTTTGATCCCAGCCTGTCACTTATAGTTAAGATCGGGATATTCTCCCTAACTTTGGGAGTTGTTATCCTTCTGGTGTCAATTTTAAGAGAAAGGCTTTTTGCTTTCAAAAAAGAAAGGTACAGGGATATAGAAAGATGATAATAGTAACGTCAAACGATATTCCAGGAAAAAGAATCGTAAAAACTCTGGGATTGGTCAGGGGTAATACCATAAGGGCAAGACATGTGGGTCATGATATAATGGCTTTGTTGAGGAATCTGGTGGGCGGTGAGATCACCGATTACACCAAGATGTTCGCTGAAGCAAGAGAGCAGTCCCTGGATAGGATGGCAGAGGAAGCTAAAGAGTTAGGTGCCAACGCTATTATCTCTTTAAGGTTTACTACTTCGATGATAATGTCCGGTGCAGCCGAGCTTTTGGCTTATGGAACAGCGGTGGTGATAGAGGATTGAATATTTTAGATTTCTTCTATATTAACTGGAACAAAAACGCCTGTTTGAATGTATTTAAAACAGGAAAACAGGAGAAAAAAAATGATGTGGAAATATTTCTGGATTGTATTAACCATATTTAATTTGATCTATACCATTTTTATTCTCTACCGGGTTTTATCCTGAAGCTTTGATCTCAAAAAAGATTAAAGATTTTCCTTTAGTAGTTTACACACCTATATACCTCAGCATATAAATACAATGTATTTGAGTTTTATAATATTTCGTTGCAGAATGTCTTGTGAGTGATAGCGTAGCGGAGGGTTTATCCCTCCGTGCAGAGCCGTAAAGGCTTTGCTACGCGTCGTATGGTAGTATTCTGTGGAGTGTTAGCCTTTAGGCTAACTTGGTCAAGCGGAAGCTTGACCTTACTTTTACCTCCATAGAGTAAACCCTTTCGGGTTTACAAGTCAAGCTGAAGCTTGACACTCCAATCAGTTTTCAGGAAATATTTTACCTGGATTGAATATCCCCTGGGGATCAAAAGCGGATTTGATCTTTTTCATTATCTGGATACCGGTTTCGCCCACCTCGTCTTTTAGAAATTTCGACTTGGTGATCCCGATCCCGTGCTCCCCCGACAGGGTTCCTCCCAATTTCAGGGTAACCTCGAAGATTTTCTCCACGGCCTTCTCCACCCTTTCCATCTCCTCGGGATTATTTCTGTCGCACATGATATTGACGTGCAGGTTTCCGTCCCCGGCATGACCGAAGGTGTTTATGGTAACATTATACTTTTGTCCTATTTCCTTCAATCCCTTAACCAGGTTAGGAAGCTGGCTGGGAGGAACGCACACGTCCTCGTTAACCTTGGTGGGTGCCAGTCTCAAAAGTGCGGCAGAGGACGATCTCCTGACTTGCCACAGCTTTTCTTTCTCATCTTTTGTCTCAGCGGATTTTATGCTTGTGGCATTGTTTTTTTCGCAGATCTCCAGAATCTTTTTCATATCACTCTGGACCTCTTCTTTTTCACCTTCCGGTTCTATCAAAAGTACCGCTTCCGATTTCTGTATAAAATCAACCGTGATGTATCCCATCACGCACTCCAGGGTGTCGCCATCGATGAACTCCAGGGCAGAGGGTACCACTCCGGCAGCGGTTATATCCGAGACCACCTGGGCAGCATCCTCCATCTTCTCAAATCCGGCCAAAACGGTCTCGCTGTATGGGGGAATAGGAGTGAGCCGGAAGGCTATCCTGGTGATAACGCCCAGAGTTCCCTCCGAGGCGATAAGCATACTTTCAAGATCATAAAGATCGTCATCTTCAGAGGAGAGGATTCCTGTCCTTATTACATTACCCTCAGCGGTGACGAATTCCAAACCCAGAACGTAATCCTTGGTTGTTCCGTATTTTCTTCCCCTCAATCCGCCAGCGCATTCAGCCACGTTTCCACCCAGGGTGGAATACTCCAAACTCGTTGGATCAGGTGGATAGAAAAGTCCATGGGCTTTTACCTCCTCGGCAAAATCGGAGGCAACCACACCGGATTCGACTACAGCGTATTTTTTCTGTTGGTTGATCTCGACAATCCTGTTCATCTGCTCCAGGCTGATTACTATTCCCCCTTTGATTGGAACCGACCCTCCGGTGTATCCGGAACCCAGTCCTCTGGATACCACCGGAATATTTTTACCACTGGCGTATTTAACCACCTTGACAACATCCTCGGTCGATCTGGGAATCACCACCACGTCGGGCAAAAAGAAGTTGTTGGTGGCATCGTAGGCATAGCAGAAACGGTCCTCAATATAAGAATGTATTTTATCTTTACCAACTAAATTCTTTAAGTCTTTTATCAGTTCTTTTTCCATTTCAAATCAAAAATATAGATATTAAATAGCCCAGCAGCGAGACTGCTGGGCTATCATATTAAATACATTATTACAGATCGTATGGCACACCCGTTTCCTCGGCAATCTTTTTTAGATTGGCAACCACCTTCTCCTGGAGGGGAACACCGTTCTTTTTGTAGTCATCCCATTTCTCGTACTCTTTTTCTCCGTGGATAAAGACCCTGTTTTGATCCTTGGCTTTCTGTGAGTCTTTGAGCTTGCCGATCATCTCGTCCATGGTAGATTTGAAACTGTCCACGTCAGTGAAATTGTCAATTTTAATCGCTCCGAAGAAATGACCCACATTAATGAATTTTTCTCCACCAGCGTCTTTCTTGACGTTAGGTCCGTACTTTGCTCCGGATAAAACTCCGCTGAGGATATCAACCATAAGCGATAGCCCGTATCCTTTGTGACCGGAGAGAAGCTCACCTTCACCTCCCAATGGAAGAAT
>LJUW01000004.1 GCA_001304315.1 candidate division Zixibacteria bacterium SM23_73_2
ATTTCACATCTTCTACTTCCTCAACTCCTTTTGCAATCTCTAAAGCCAGCTTTTTTGTATTCCCTGACCTTGAATAATACATTACCAGAACCTGCATTTCCCCTCCTACGTTATGATATTAAATATTTCGTCATTCGTCATCAATCATTCGTCATTACTATTTGCCATCAATCATCCGTCATTTTAGCTATGGGACTAAATCAATTTTTGTAATGTTATCAGTAAAGATAATAGCTCCATTCCCGGAATAACTTAATTTAAAATTTATTCTTTCTAATATACACTTCTTCCCTAATAAGATGTTTCAATTTTCTGAATCCAAACTGTGGTGATAGGCATTTAGAAGATAAATGCATTATGGAGGTTTTTAACAGGCTCTGATGTAATGTGAAGTTATTCTTTTTCAGATCCTAACCGTAACTCAATCCTTCCTTACTCTCTGGAAAGATAAGTTTCTATATCGAAGCAACTTAGTATTTACCTTTGTGGTGAGTCGATACTTAATCCAAAATTAAGTGTGAGCCCATCATCCCCTTCCCCACCATCAAGTGAATTGTAAGTACCGATACTCAGACCGAGTTTAGGTATCCATCTTTTCGGAGCAGGCTTAAGCAAATTTACTTCCATACCTAACACAAACATGCGCCGCGGGTCATCGAAATCATCTGGTAAAAATTTCTTCTGTCGAATAAGCTCATGCCTGTATATCATAAAAGGTGTCACGTACTCGTCAATCGGTATGGAGAGCATGGGGGAAAATGTAGTGATATGGTATTTGGCATCCTCATGGTATACATGTCCCTTCATCAGCCCGAGTGAAAAGATCGGTTTACCGGTAATATTATCCCTGTTGGTTAGCTGTACCTTAAAATCGCCCCATAAGGTAGCATACATGTTTTCATTATCCTTAGAAACATCCCAGGTATGCATAAATCCCATGTCCAACCCTCGAATCAGTCCAAACCTACTGTCCAGAGCTATTAGCTGAACAGGTTCAGCGTCTCCTTCTTCAAGGTTTTCTGCACGAAGATAACTACCGCTTAATGAAAACTGCCCTGGATCAAGGGTTTTTGCAGAGCGGTGGGTGGTGGCAATACACCCAAAGAAAAAGAAAGCTGCTCCCAGGAGAAAAAGACATTCCTTCCAGGTAAATAGTTTCCACCTATTCATCTGAATCCTCCTTGGTTATGTGGTAAATTTTTGATTATGGCCCGCTGCAACAAACGCAGCTGTATAATCATTATTAAAGTATGCACCACAATGGTAATATTGGTGATGACAGTTAGAAGAAGAATAGTCGTTAGAACAATCCAACTGCTTAAAGTCACTGTTATGATGCCAAAAAAAACCGAAAAACAGACCAAACTTGCTATGTGAACACTATTAAAGTACAAACCAGGAACATCAAAACGCATGAGCATCCCACGTCGGTAAGAAATTAGCAGAGCACTTAATGCGGAACCGCTTGCCAGGCCTGTCGCCAGTCGAGAAAAGGTAGTGGGAGCAAATAAGCCAAGATATCCCCCAACACCCCAATCGATTGCCATTGATCCGATAGCAATTGCAAGTATAAACAGCGAGGATTTACTAATCAGTTTAGTTCGGTCACTTGTCCACAAGGTCAAGAGAAGAAATGAAGATATAAAGCCCAGATGGAGTCCCATGCAGCGCGGGCAAAGAAGAATCTTTCTGCCATCAACGCTCATTAGGATAGTGGAATCCTGGTGACAAATTAGTCCGAAAATCATCCCAGCAATCTTTTCTATTATTATTTCCAAGCCTCCATTTCCTCCCTTGATATTTTGAAGCAAATTCTGTGCGCAAAATTTCTTTCAACTCAATCAGAGCCTCAATACAATAAATGTAAATTCCTATAACTGAACTATCCTTCTTTCTCCTTTTTGTTTATTTTCACCAGCTTTAGCTTTCTATTAATTCATTAATACTCCAAAAATCGAACTTCCGGTAAGGGCATCTTTTCCCCTTAGCCTCTTTAATCTTATGATGAAAATAACCTTTCCTATCAAAACCTAAATCATCCTAATCTTCTTCCCCTCCCCTTCTGAAAAACCTCCATCACCTTATTCAACAAACCCTTATCCCGCTCGTATTGATTTGTGAAAATGAACAATAACCCACTGATTCTCCCGCTTCTCCAGAACCCAGGTACACCTGACGGGCATATCAACGGGATTCTCATCCATCCAGGTCTTAAGGTTCCACAAACAGGTTGCCCATGCCAGTTTTCCCGTGTCCGATACGTGGATTTTAAGGTCGTTGATCTCGATTTTGGTCTTGGATAAAGAGGCGTTTTGATCCTCCATAACTTTTTTAAGAGCCTCCCATCCGATTATTGGATACCCAAAGCTGCCGAAATTAACCATCTCCGGATCGTGAGCCACGTTCTCTGCATAAAGCTCCATATCCTCATTTTCAACGCTTGCCACGTAGTTATCCAGAACGGTCCTTATTTTTGACCTTTCCGCTTCTATATTAACCCGTTGTTCACAGCTCAAAGGGAATATAAAAGCTAACACCACAAAAAGGACAAATCCCCTCTTCATAAGATACCTCCTTTGGATTTATTTAAAAGCCAGAAGAAATCAACTGCTATCTCCATATTGATTTAAATCCGTGAAAAAACCTAAATCACCCCCATCCCCTTACCCACCTTCTCGAAAACCTCCAGCACCCTATCCATTTGCCTATCAGTATGGGTAGCAGTATAGCTTGTTCTCAAAAGCTGGAACCCGGGTGAGACCGCTGGGGAGATTATCGGGTTGGTGAAGATCCCCTCATCGAAAAGCATCTTCCAGAACTGAAAGCATTTCATGTCATCGCCTATATATATCGGAATTATCGGGGTCTGAGTGGGACCTATATCAAATCCCATATTCTTGTATTCCCTTTGCATCCTGTGGGCTATATCCCACAATCTTTCTCTGCGCTCAGGCTCGGTTTCGATAATGTCCAAAGCTGCCAAACAGGTGGCCACTGCTGATGGTGGCATTGAGGCGGAAAAGATCAAAGTCCTGGATATATGCTTGATGTAGTGAATTACATCCTCTGGTCCTGCTATAAAACCACCTATGGAGGCGAAGGATTTGGAAAAGGTCCCCATAACTAAATCCACCTCATCCTCCATTCCAAAATGCTCGCCGGTTCCCCTACCATTCTCCCCTAAAACTCCGATGGCATGGGCATCATCAACCATCACTCGAGCATCATATTTTTTAGCTAACCTTATGATCTCAGGCAGGTTGGCAATGTCCCCCTCCATGCTGAAAACACCATCCACGATAATCATCTTCCCCCACTCCTTGTCGCAGCTTGCTAAAACCCTTTCCAGATCAGACATGTCATTGTGCTTGAATTTCAAAACCTTTCCAAAGGAAAGCCTGCACCCATCAACTATGCTGGCATGGTCCGAGCGGTCGGTTATCATATAATCCCTTTTGCCCACCAAAGGGGAGATGGTTCCTAAATTGGTCTGAAATCCAGTGGAGAATACCAGGGCTGACTCTTTTTTCATAAACTTGGCCAGCCTTCTTTCCAGCTCCTCGTGTATATCCAGAGTTCCGTTCAAAAATCTTGAGCCGGTGCAGCCTGAGCCATATCTTTCAACAGCCTCGATCGCAGCCAGTTTAACCCTGGGATCACTGGTCAAACCAAGATAATTGTTCGACCCTATCATTATTATCTTTTTGCCGTTGATTATCACCTCGGTATCCGCACCTGAGGAGATGGGATTAAAATAGGGATAGATACCCCTTGCCATTACCTCCTTGGCATCCTGGTAATTTTTGCATTTATCGAAAATATCCACTTCTTTGACCTTCTTTGAGATTATTGTTGCTAATCCTTCAAAATTTGATATTTTTAGAAATCATGAAATATTTAATTTTTTATCTTATGAAATAAAACAGGTTTTGTCAAGTAAAAATACCAAGTATTTTGAATCAAGAAATCCAACAGAAAAAGGCTTTAGTCACGGGTGCAAATGGATTTGTAGGAAGCCATCTGGTAGAGGCTTTGTTAGAAAGGGATTATAAAGTCAAATCCATGGTGAGAAAAACAAGCAACTTAAGATGGCTTTCCGGATTGGATGTAGAATTTATCTACGGTAACCTTTTTGACAAAAGCTTTCTGGAAAAAGCTGTGTCCGATGTTGATTTAGTATTTCACGCTGCTGCTTTAACCAAGGCTAAAAACAAAGAGGAGTTTCACCGGGTAAATTACCAGGGTACTAAAAACCTGATCCAGGCATGCTATGACAAAAATCCCGAATTGAAAAGGTTTGTGCTCATTAGCTCCCATGCAGCTGTCGGACCCACAAAAGAGTTTATGTCCTCAGATGAGAATACCCTCCCCAATCCAATATCAGAATATGGCAAAAGCAAGCTTCTGGCTGAAAAGGAGGTCTTGAATTACAAAGATAAGCTTCCGGTGACCATAATAAGACCGCCAGCAGTCTATGGTCCCAGGGACACAGATATGTACATGTTTTTTAAATTGATTAAAAAGGGAATAAAACCGCTTTTCGGATGGGGCGAAAGCCAAGTCAGCCTGATTTACGTAAAAGATCTGGTCCAAGGGATTATCCTGTCCGCAGAATCAGAAAAAGCAAAAGGAGAAATCTTTTTTTTATCAGATGATAAAAGCTATTCTTTCAGGGAAGCGGAAAAAACAATACAGGATAGATTAAAGGTAAAAGCCATTTATCTGAGGATGCCAAAGTTCCTCTTTATGACCGTTGCTTTTTTGTCTGGGCTTTCTGGAAAACTAAAAGGTAGTGTAGGTGCTCTGAATCTGGACAAGGCAAAGGAGATCACTCAAAAATACTGGGTCTGCACCTCCAAAAAAGCTAAAGCTGAGCTTGGATTTTCGCCTAAGTATACTTTTGAAAAAGGGGTCAAGGAGACTGCCCAATGGTATAAAAATCTTGGGTGGCTCTAAATCCGGAGTGTAAAAACTTGTTTTTACGAAATAAGAGACCATGAAAACAAAAAATGTCGATCTAAAAAAAATCAGAGACGAGTTCCCCTTTACCAAAAATAATATAATCTTTTTAAACCACGCCTCCTTTGGACCCATTCCCCAGTGTACTTTAAAAGCAAAATTGGAGTATCTGAAATACGCCTCATTACAAAAGACCCAGAACATCGACCAGATGTGTTTTGATATTCTGGATGATACACGGAAAAAAGCAGCCAAATTGATCAATGCAAAAACAGAGGAGATCGGGTATTCCTTCAATACCTCCTATGGTTTGAATTTCGCTGTCTGGGGGCTGGATTTAAAACCAGATGATAAAGTCCTTCTGTCCGATGTGGAATTCCCGGCAAACGTCTATCCCTGGCTCAATCTCAAAAGCAAAGGGGTGAAGATAAAGCTTGTCCCCAGCAAAGACAGATTTTTCGATATAGATAAATTCAAAAAATCCATAGATTCAAAAACCAAGGTTTTATCCCTAAGTTATGTCCAGTTCCTTAACGGTTTTAAAAACGATCTGGAGGAGATCGGAAAAATATGCGAAAAGAAGGATATTTTCTTTGTGGTGGACGCAATTCAGGGAATAGGGAATTTAAATTTAGATGTCAGGAAACTGAAAATTGACTTCTTAAGCACCGGAGGAGCAAAGTGGCTTTTATCCGGGCTGGGCACCGGATTTTTCTATTATTCCAAAAATGCCAAAAAAAAGCTTAACCCCTCCTTTTTCGGATGGATGGGTGTTGACTGGAAAGTAGATTTCACCGATCTATTGAATTTCGATTTAGACCCCTTTGAAGACGCCCGAAGATTTGCAACCGGCTCCCACCCTTTTGAAAACGTAATCGCCATGCACACCTCCCTGGGATTTCTTTTAGATATCGGGATAAAAAAAATTGAAAGACATAACAAAAAGCTTCTTGACATCCTGATAAATTATTTAAAAGATTCCACCTATAAGATAAAAAGTGACCTTTCCCCCAGGCATAGATCCTCTATTTTATCCTTCACCTGCAAAAACAGCAAAAATCTGTTCGAGAAACTCACACAGAAGAAGATAATTTCCTCTTACCGGGAAAAAGCGATAAGAGTATCCCCGCATTTTTATAATACAGAAGAAGAAATAGAGGAGCTGATTAAAATTTTAAAGAAAAACGCATAAAATAACCTCTCCCTTTTCCCCTCTCCTTTTTAAGGAGAGGGACAGGATGAGGTAAAATCCGATCAGGTGAAAAATAAACCCTATCCCAAAGTTTTTTCACATATCCCCGTTGAGTAGAGTATTAAGTCCTCCAAAGAAATAAATCTCAATATTACTAATAACCTCTCCCTTTTCCCCTCTCCTTTTAAGGAGAGGGACAGGGTGAGGTAAACCTCGCTAAGAAACAAAAATGATTTCTCGAAAAAATCAGGGACAGGTCATATGACCTGTCCCAGTAAGGCTTTGCAGAAAAAACCCCCTCCAAGAGATTAAAGAAAGGCGGGATAATTTTCCTTTTAAATAAAAACTATTATACTAATCACCCCAGGGATGTCCCTGAGAGGGCACTGTACCTGAACTTACTTCAGATCCTGGATTTTTGATATACGGACTCTTTCTTTCAAACATCATACTTGTTTTGTTTATGATTTTAAGGTTTACCTTTCTTTTTACAGATAAGTATACGCCCAGAACACTTTTAGGTTCCAAAAATCTTTCAAAAACCTCACTCACAAATCCCTCTCCTTTAGAGGAGAGGGATAACAGGGTGAGGTGTATCAGCTAACTTCGATCGCTTTTAATGTTTTTGGAAATCAATAAGATATGGCGGAGTTTAAATGAGCTCCATCAAAAAGAACGACTTAAAAGCTAAACTTTCCTCTACAAAAAAGCTAATCTTTAGGGGAAAAAAATCCAATCCCATCTATTCCCCTCTCCTCTTGAGGAGTTGGGCAATGGGTAAGGTTAAATAAACAAGCTTCCTCACCTTAAGCCTGCATGATTTTTATCTGGTATACAAAAATATCAAACATTTTTCTCTTGACATATTTCAAACATTTATGGTAAATTAACAAAAACAATCCAAAAAGAAAATGCCTGAGGAATATCCCAAGATTAGAGAGGATTTAATCAAAACCGAGCAAAAGTTCGAGGGGGAAACCTATTATGTGATAAAAGACCCCCGGACAAAAAGATTTTTCAGGGTAAAAGAATTCGAATACTTCATTATCCAGAATCTGAACGGGGAAAATACAAAAGAGAAAATCAGAGAAATATTCGAAGCCCGATTTAAAATAAAATTAAAACCCGAGGTTTTGGATAAATTCATCCTTAATCTAAAGAACTCCCATTTTTTGGAAACCGAGATAACCAGAAGAGAACTTTCCAAAGTCAGTTACCAGACCGAAAAAGATAAAAACCTCTTAAAGAAAATCCTTTTCATAAAGATCAAAGCTTTTGATCCGGACAAATTTTTAACCGGACTTCTAAAAAAAACCAAATTCTTCTACACAAAAAAGTTTTTATACCTGTCCCTTCTGGCGATATTTTTAGCCCTAATAGTAACCGTATCCAACTGGGGGGATTTAGGCTACAGCCTCAAAAGACTCTATCACCCCTCCACCATCATAAAGGTCTGGGTAGCTTTATTTCTTATGGGATTTTTTCACGAGATAGGACACGCTCTAACTTGCAAATACTATGGCGGAGAGGTCCGCGAGATGGGGCTTTTACTGATCTATCTTCAGCCCGCATTTTACACCAACGTCTCCGATGCCTGGATGTTTCCGGAGAAGAAAAAAAAGCTTCTGGTCTCTCTGGCTGGTCCTTTTGTGCAACTTTTTTTATGGGCGGTAGCAACCATACTCTGGAGGATAACCGCACTGGATACTCAACTGAACGGTTTCCTCCTAGTTTTTATGATCGCCTCGGGGATTTTGCTTCTGTTCAACTTCAACCCTTTGATAAAACTGGACGGCTATTACATCCTGTCAGATTATCTTGAGATTCCCAATCTGAGAAAAAAAGCTTTTGGTTTCTTGAATAACCTTTTCAAAAGAAAAATGCTTAAGTTAAATCCTCCTGAAACAGATTTCTTAATGCATACGCACCTTTCCAAAAAACAGAAAAAAACTTATCTGTTATACGGATTTTTCTCGATCGTCTATTCGGTTCTTCTCTTAGGTTATATTTTCATCAAGGTGGAGATTTTTTTAGTCTCGAATCTTCAGGCTTACGGATTCTTTTTGTTTTTGTTGATTTTATACATTATATTCAAAAATCCGGTCGGGATTATTCTTGCCGGAGCTTTGAATTTTTTTCTTTTTAAAAAGGAGCAGATGAGAAAACCAAAAAAACTTCTAACCTACCTCATAATTATAGTTGCCGTCATTCTTTTTCTGTTTCTTTTTCCGGTGGAGCTGAGAATCTCATCCCCCTGCCAGATTCAACCCCTGAAGTCTTACACTCTCACCACCCAGCCGGATGGATATCTTCTGGAAAACCTTCTGGTCTCCGGATCAGAGCAAAGAAAGAATACAAATTTTTTAAAGCTCATGTCCGGTGACTACGGAGTGGTTAATCTAAAATCCAAACTTAAAGAAGGGGACCGGGTAAAAGAGGGTGAAATTATAGCTACTATTACTTCTGCCCAGTATCAAATCCAGCTAAAAGGAATAAATGCCAAAATTGAAAAATCAAAAGTTTACTTAGAATATCTTCAGAACCTACCCAGAAAAGAGGAGCTAAAGAAAGCAAAGGATAAAGTCAAACAAGCAGAAATAAAATTGGAAGCTAAAGAAAAGGATCTGAAAAGAGCCATAAACCTACATGCTGAAAATCTGATCTCAGATGAGGAGTTCGAAAAAATTCAAACCGATTATTCGGTACTGAACAAAGAAAAACAAATCGCCCAAAACGATCTCTCGATAGTAGAGGCGGGAGCTGAGCCGGAACAGATAAAGATGGCTCAGGCAGAGCTTAAGGAGCTGAAAGCGGAAAAAGAGGCGCTCGAGTCCCAGATAAAAGCCTCAACCTTAAAAAGCCCCATCTCGGGAGTGGTTACCCAGGCCAGAGCCGATTCGGTCTTTTTGAAAATCGAGAATCTGGATACGGTGAGGGTTTTTATAAAAGTATCGGAAAAAGACATGGATGTGGTTAAACCGGATCTTAAGGTCAAGGCGAAGTTCCGCTCCTATCCCTTTGAATCCTTTTACGGGAAGGTCTCAGAGATATCCTTCAAATCCGATGATCTGGGGAAAAAGAGCGTTTTTTTAGTTTCCAGTAAGATAGAGAACCAGGACAGTCTTTTAAGATCGGGAATGACCGGGAATGCTAAAATCTACTGCGGGAAAAGAAGTCTACTCTATATTCTGACCAGAGGAATAATCCATTACATCCGGGTGGAATTCTGGTCCTGGTGGTAATTTAAGTTGTATTTTAAAATGTTACCGGGCTGAATACCCTGCATTATTGCCAAAACAAATTTGTCTCTCCACAGAAAAGCAATTCATACTGTCATAAGTTATTAAAAAAAAACAACTTAAACATCAATTTGAACATTTTATCAGGGAATTTGAGGTTGAAAATCAAGCTAATCCAAATTCAATCCTGACGTATAACCTATTGGAAAAAAAAGATAAAAGGACTTGACAAAAACGGGATTTGGTATTAAATTTAAGGTGGAGTAAAACAACTTAGAACGATATAATTTTTAATTATCGTTTGTAGGAACTCATATCCTTTGATTTGGAGGGAAAAGATGCTTAAAAAAATCTTAAGCCTTCTGATCTTCTTAATCCTAACTTTTTCACTCATCTTTTCGGTCTATCCCGGTCCCGGAGAGGAACCGGACATAGAGGGTCATCCCTGGAGCGACACTCGGGGTACCATTGCACCAGTGCCAGAGGAACACGTTCGCTTGATCTTTGTGTGGAATTTCAACCCGGTGCCTCATTTCACCTTAATGTTTTTCAAGAACAATCAAGTGCCCTCGCAGCAAACCCAAAAGGTAACAAAAAGAGAGGTCAGTAAAGGCAAAGACGAAATTTCTCAGAGACATAAAGATCTGAGAAAAGAAATTAAATGAAAACCAAAGCGAAGAAAAACGCCTCAAGTTTCTGGTCAAGAATTGAGGCTGCAGAAGAGTTAATCCGAAAGAAAGCTTACAAGCAAGCTTTGGCGGATATTAAAGAGTTGAAGCAGGAACAGAAGCATTCCCCCTTCAGTGAAGAGGGTGCTGCTATATCCTGTCTTTTAGCTGATTCACTGTCCAATCAGGGGAGATACAAGGAAGCTCTTCCCGAAGCCAAAAACGCCTATCACTTTTTCAAAAACACCTTAGAACACAAAAGGATAGCTGAAATCCTGTGGATTTTAGGGAACATCTATCTTGCCACCGGTTTGCTTAAAGAGGCAGAGAATCAGATAAGGGATGCAATAACCACTTACAGAAGATCAGACGATATCAAAGGTATTATAGCTGGATACAACAAGATAGCCCAGATATACTTCATTCAATCAGATTTTACCAAATCAGAGGAATATCTTAAGGAATCGATTAGGTTATGCGATGAGATAGATTATTATCAAAAAAAAGGTGGGCTTTTACGTAATTTAGCCACTGTCAATACCTTACAGGGAAAAATCAATCAGGCTGAAAAGAATTTATTAAAAAGCATTCTGATTAACCAGAAACTGAAAGACGAAATATTTTTAGCCCAGGGTTATCTCTCCCTGGGATACGTCAAATTCTTAAAAAGAGACTTTACTCAATCCTATAATCTCTATCAAAAGGCAAAAAAACTGATTGAGGAAAACAACCTCACCAGGGATTTAGCCATCTTTTGTGAATACTCGGCGGAGCTGTCTTTAGCACAGGGAGATTATAAAAAAGCAGAAGAGCTCTGCAATCAGGCGCTTTCCTTAATAGAAAAAAACGCTCCTGAAGGAGACATCGCTTCCCAGACCAACAGGATTTTAGCTGAGCTTAAAACAGCCCAGAACCAGCTCGATTCCGCTTTAGAATTCTGCGAAAGGTCTCTGGAGGTATCAATATCCTTAAACGAGAGAATAGAACAGGGAACCGTATACCGTATCCTGGGAGAGATCTGGTCGAAAAAGGGGCAGCAAAAAAAAGCCTTAGACTATTTCTCCAAAAGCATCGACCTGTTTCAAAAGTTGGGCACCGATTACGAGTTAGCCAAAACACTTCTTAAAGCTGGAAAAGCAGGTTGTTTTGATTACAAAATATCTCTTGGTTTTCTAGAAAAAAGCCAGAAGCTTTTCACCGAGATAAAAATACCTTATCTCTCTGCAGAGGTCCAGCTTTCTAAGGCTCATCTGTTCCTGGAAGAAAACGATATGGACCAGGCTGTAGATACTCTGGATTCAGCCCAGGCTCTTTTCGCCCAAATCTCAGACGAGGATAAGCTTAAGGAAGTTGAAACCGCAAGAGAGAAAATCGAGAATCTGCTTTCAGAGAAATCACTGTCAGTGGAGAACGAATACCGGTTGTTCAGAAGATATCTCTCAGAGGGTGAGTACCGGGGGCTCAAGGGAGGGAGCCTAAAGGAGATTCTGAACATACTGGGTAAAAGGGTGGAAGCGGATAGAGGATTTATACTATTGAAGAATGGCGAAGAGGAATTGAAAGCTGTTTCCTGTTTTAATATTCAACCTGAGGATGCAAGCCGATTATTCTCAGAACTGCCCGATTCTCAAAAGCTAACTCAACAGCCGGTAATCAGCACCAGCGCCTTTAGAGTGAATGGAGAACAGATCAAGGGTTTCCTTTTGATCCCCCTGAACTCCGGGGAAAAAGTAGAAGGGTATCTGTATCTCGATAGAAATGGGCGGATATTACCAAAAACCTTCTTTACCCAGACCCAGTTTAACTTCGCTGTTGCATTTGGTGATGTGATCGGATTGAAGTTAATCGAGCTCGAGAAAAAAAGGCTGGAACAGGATAATCTTAAGTTAAGGCAACAGCTTGAATTAACCCACGCCTTTCCAACAGTTATAACTCAAAGTCCCAGGATGCTGAATATCCTGTGGAAGCTCTTGCAGGTCAAAGACTCCAGTCTTCCGATATTACTTGAAGGCGAAACCGGAACCGGCAAAGACTTGATTGCAAAGGCCATCCATTATTCATGCAACAAAAAAGAAGGTAAATTCGTTGCCATAAACTGCGCAGCTTTACCCGAGCCTTTATTTGAGTCAGAGCTTTTCGGACACAAAAAGGGCTCTTATACCGGGGCAGCCTTTGACAAAAAAGGTCTTCTGGAGGAAGCTGACGGAGGAACTTTATATCTGGACGAGCTGGCGGACATAACCCCATCCTCCCAGATAAAGCTTCTTCGGGTTTTGGAAAACAAGGAATTCACCCGTCTGGGTGAAACCACTCTCAGAAAAGTGGACATCCGGATAATTACCTCCACCAACAGAATAATGAAGGAGGAGGTGGAAAAAGGTAACTTCCGAAAGGATCTATTCTATCGTCTTAACGCCGTTCATATCAGGATTCCAACCCTTAAAGAAAGAAGGGAAGACATTCCTATCCTGGTGGATCATTTCATCCGAAGCTACTCGGATGATCCTTCACTTTTCTCCAATCTGGTACCTTTGATTCTGGAGATCTTCACCAACTACGACTGGCCCGGAAACATAAGAGAGCTGGAGAACGAAGTCAAAAGGATTTTAACCTTCAACAAAGGCAAAGAACAAGCTCAGCTGGAGGGACTCTCCGACAAGTTCACCATGCCGGAGGAGCTGATAAAAGAAAAGCTCTCATTGTACGACCGCATAGCTTTGCTGGAGAAGCAATACATCATAAAAGCTTTAAACGAAAACAACTGGGTAAAGAAAAAAGCTGCTCGCACGCTCTCCATCCCCGAATCCTCCTTGAGGTTCAAGATGAAGCAGTACAAAATATCTACTCCCAAGAAAAAATAGAAAATAATATTTGATTTTAAAAGCCATCTCCGGATGGTTTTTTTGTATTTGACCTGTCAAGCTTCAGCTTGATCAATAATTTTTATTTACCAAGAATTTCCCCCATCAAACTCAAGGATTTACATCAACAACATCTTTTCCTGTCGCATTCAAAAACTATTGACAATTGATTCAACTTAGATTAATTATTAAGAAAACTTACACAAAAAGGAAGGTTTGAATGAAATATAAAGCATTCTTCGAAAAGATGTTTTTACCTTTGATTTTAGTACCTTTTGGATTTTTTCTTTTCAACAGTTGCGGGGGACGACCAGATCCCAGAAAAACGGTGATGGATTTTGTAAAAGCTGTGGCACAATCAGATTCTTTGACTCTGGATAATCTGGTCGATTTTGAGGTATTTACTCAAAAAAAATACCCTGATCTGCCTGAGGAAAAAATACCCGCGACAAAACAAAGATTGAAAAGAAATCTTTTAAAAAGTGGCATTACCAGGGTGAAATGGGAAAACTACCGCAAGGTGCTCGGGGATGTCAAATTCGAAGGTGACACCGCAAACGTTGAATTGACCCTAATGCATTTAAAAACCGGGATTTACAGTTATACCACTGTGCGGATGTATTTAAAAGAGGGTAAATGGAAGATATTCTACTACGAGGATTAAAAAATCAAAATTAAAAATTTGGAGTGCAATAACTTGTTATTGCATGCATCCCACCAAAGGCGGGATTGAGTTATCGGAGCCATAAAGGCTCCTCTACGCGTAGCAGAAGATTTATCCTTCTGCTGTGAACTATTAACCATTAACCATCTGCCATTGTGTGCCCGCCAGGTCCCCCCTGGCCGGACGGGCTGACCTGGTGGGAATAACTGGTCGGGTCAGGGGATCCGACCAACACAGGCTCAATTTACCCAGTGCTGTCGGGAGTTACCTCCCGACAGAAAACATCAGCCTGCCCTCTCAGGGGAGAATGCTCCTGACGCCACCATTCAACTATCCTATTTTTTAACCCTTTGCCCCGAACCTTTATCAAACCTATGAATCTTTCTCTCTTCAAAAACCAACCAAACCTCCTCCCCCTCTCTAATTTTCTCCTCAGGCTTAAGCCTTACTGATACTAAAATGTCCGAAACCTCAACGTAAAGATAATTATCCGAACCCAGAATCTCTATGACGCTCGATTTTCCTTTGATCGAATCTGGAACCTCTTTTAAAGATAACTTAAAATCCTCAGGTCTTATTCCAACTGTTACATTTTTATCTTTAACAAAGGGAACAATCTCTCCTGGCAAAAAATTCATCGTGGGAGAACCGATAAAACCTGCGGTGAAGATATCCTCCGGTTTCTCATAAACATCCTTGGGTGTGCCCACCTGCAGTATCTTTCCATCCTTAATCACCGCCAACCTGTCAGATAAGGTCATCGCCTCTGCCTGGTCATGGGTAACGTATATGATTGTTATATTGACTTTTTTATGGAGCCTTTTCAGCTCGGTTCTCATCCTCAGTCTCAGCTTCGCATCTAAATTTGACAAAGGTTCATCCAGAAGCAAAACATCCGGCTCCAAAACCAAAGCCCTGCCCAGAGCGACTCTCTGACGTTGACCACCTGAAAGCTCTCGGGGCAGCCGTCTCCCCAATCCCTCCAACCTTAAAAGATCCAGAGCCCACCCGATCTTTTCCCTTTTCTTTTTTCCCTCCATCCTTCTTATCTTCAAACCGAATCCAATATTAGCCTCGACTGACATATGAGGGAACAAAGCATAACTCTGAAAAACCATGGAGATGTTTCTTTTTTGAGGAGGAATATCATTAACCAATCTTTTATCAATGAAGATTTTTCCAGTGCTGATCTTTTCCAGACCAGCAATTAACCTCAAGGTGGTCGATTTGCCACAGCCTGATGGACCAACCAGGGTCAAAAACTCCCCATCCCCAACTTTCAGATTAATATCATCTACTGCCTTGACCTCTCCGAAAAGCTTACTCAAACTCTCCAATCTTACTTCAGCCACGATCTTCTCTGATTTTTAAGTTCCTATTAGTTCCCCTGAATTCTTGATGCATACTCACCAGCACATAATCCGAGGCTATTGCTCAACTCCCCTGGCCGGACAGGCATCGTGTCATTCTGACCCCCGCTAACAGCGGGAGGAAGAATCTCATTTGCGAAGCATTCTTTGAATTTCCTACGATATAAAAGACCCTTCACTTCGTTCAGGGTGACACTTGTAGACTTTGATAATAATCTCATTCTCTACTTTAACTTCCGCTAAAAGAATTTTCGTTTGTCAAACTCATTTCACCGCTCCCGCGGTCAAACCGGTTCTCATATATCTCTGAACCGCAAAGGTAAATATAATAACCGGAATGCATATGAAAAGAGAGATCGCAGCTATGAAATTCTTCTGGGGTGACCAGGTTAAAATTCTTAAAAGGTAAACTGGCAGAGTGCTTTCCGTTCCCTGAAACATAAGAAAATAAGCGAACACGAACTCATTCCAGGACAGAAGAAAAGTATAGATAGCAGCTGCTCCCAGCCCCGGTAAAGCCAAAGGTACAAGAATCCTCAAAAATGAATATGCCCGGGAAGCCCCCAATACCTGTGACTGTTCCTCCAGATCCCTGGGGATCGACTCGAAAACCCCTTTAGCGATGTAAATGGTATAAGGCAAGGATAAAAGAGTATGAGCTAAGGCTACCGAGATCACCGGGGGCAGAAGGGATAAAGGCTTTTTAAAAAACTGCTCCGCCACCGGGATCACCGCAGATATGTCCGGGAACAACCGTACAGACAGAAGAAAGAAAAGCAAAATTGCCAAACCCGGGATTTTAAACCGGGCTAAGGCGAAAGCTGATGGAACACCCAAGAAAAGACAAAAAGCCACAGTTAAAAAACCAACCTCAAGACTGACAATTCCGGATTGCAAGAAATCATTTCTAACCGATAAGGATTCGAACATCTTGAAATTTGGTTCAAAAGGCCAGAAAGGTTCAGGATACCTCCCTCCGGTGACCACGCTGTCCCGATCCGATACTGAGTACTTAAAAAGGATGAAGATGGGGAAGATTATGAAAAAAATGGTAATTGCGATAAGAATTATTTTTAATAAGTTTCCCATATCTCATTCATCAGTTTAAACTTTTATTAATTGGGATCTTACAGTTTTAGTCAAAAAGGTAAAAAGAAAAGTTGTCGTCCCGATAAAGATCACCAGCCACAGGGCGCAGGCACAGGCAAGCTGGGGATTCTGCTCCACGTGATATAACCTTTCGATTAATACTCCCAAAAGAGGATAGGCTGGAGCAATGATAAAAGGGAAAATAAATTCCTTCCAGTTCTCAATTGATCTCAAGATCAAAACAGTGGAGATAGCTGGAGTGAGAAGCGGGAGGGTGATGTATTTAAACCTCTGCCAAAAACTTGCACCCATAATCTCGGAAGCCTCATACGCTTCCCTATCTATGGTCTGAAGACCCGCCAGGATAATCAGCATGGCAATGGGCATATCCCTCCAAACCTTCCCCAGCATGGCTAAACCGATTGAGAAAAACTCGGACCCGCTGAAATTCAAAGGAAAAGATAGGATTTTGGGAAAGAAAACGTATTTGCCTAAAAGAAGATCGTTGATGTGACCGAAAGGATAGGAGAACAAAAGATTTATAATTACCGCGGTAACCAAAGCCGGTATTGCAATGGGAACCAAAAACAGGCTTCTGATCAAACCCACCCCTTTGAAACTCTCGTAAACCAGCAATGCCAGGATTATCCCCACCACAAGCTGAAGTGGAGTACCCACCAGCATAAACCAGAAGGTCCTCCACAAAGCTTCCCTGAACTCAATCTCTGCGAAAACGGACAATATAGGCAGACCCTCCCCCAAGGAGAATTTGAAAAGATAAAACAATACAATCACAAGGAAAGCGAAAAGGTAAAGAAAGGAGGGAATGGTGATTCCGATGATAAAAAGGTTATCTTTTATCTGCTCCCATATGGAGTAACTTTTTGTTTTCCTCAGCATACTTTTTCAAAACCGATTTTATCTCACCCTTACCAAAAAGCTTTTTCTCCACCGCTATCTCATACCAGGCATCCAGGTAGTTCTTGCCCAGGGCTGGCAGGGAAACGAGCGAGGGCGATGGTTTAGTTCCAAGCTCAAATTGCCTTTGCGAGATCTCGAAGATGTCTTTTTTCCAGTCCTCGGAGAATATCTCAGAGATCTCCTCTACGACATCGATCCTTACCGGAAACATACCGAAGCGGGAACATTCCTCGATCTGGTTGGTTTTGCTGGTAATAAACCGAGCCAATTTGTAAGAGAGATCAGGTGAAGGAGACGTCTTTGGAATCCCCCACCACCAGCCATAAAGATTTGAGTTATGATCTCCCTTTCTTTTGGGATTACCTTTGTTATCCAATTCTAAAGAGACGCCTGCGGGTACAATGGAAATACCCAAATCCTCAGGATCTTTGAGGTATCCGATCATGGTCGGATCAGAACCACCGTGAATAAAGAAAAGATCAATCTGGTGCATGAAAGCCAAAAAAACCTGCCCCTCGGAAATAGCCTTCCATATCCCTCCCCCGGACCAGCTCTGCTCCCACATACCCGGATTGTAAAGATTATTATTCACAAAAAAACCTTCCCACAAGAACATATCCACCACCGGATCGGTATCCATCCTGAGTATATCGTTTTTATCTCCTCCCATCTCGAACACCCTGGTGAAAAGCTCGTTGGTGGTCCCCGCATATTTTTTGCCCCGATGAGCCATCCGGGGAAGTAAAAGTCCCTGATAAGAATTATTTGCCCAAAAGTAGGATAATACCAAAAGGTCATAAAAATCCCACCGATTGGGGTCTTTTTCCAGGATATAATCCCGGGGCAGTCCATATCCGTTCACTTTTTTCAACATCCCGCCGATTACCTCTCTGTCCTTTTCCCAGTTATTCAAAACATCCTCCACTTTGGATTTCAGATAGAACAAAAGATAGGTCTCCAGCTTTCTCGGAATATAGAAAACCTCCCCATCGATGGTCCCGATATCCAAAGCCAGGGGAAGATATTCCGAAAGATCGATCTTTAGCTGAGCGCTGTCAACGATCTCTTTTAATGAAGTCAAATATCCTTCCCTGGCCAAAGGATAGACCATCTCGTAGGCGGTTTTGACCAAGCCTATTCTTTTCTCCCCGGATTTAAACTCAAGCTCTATCATCCTTTTCACGTCCTCCACCTTGTCAAAGGTAACCACGTTGAGCTTTGTGTTTTCCTGTTTCTCAAACTCCTTCATCTTTTCCCTGAACCATAGATCCTGGATATCCATCATCCTTATCAAGACCGTCATCTCGGTTTTTGGCTTTTTTTCACAGTAAAGTTGTGTGATGATTATCACCAAAATCAGAAGACAAAAACCGATTTTAAAAAAAATTTTAATTTTAATCTTTTTCGATCCTTTCCAATATTCCAAACACCGCTTGATTCCAGCCCGCAGGACCTATCCCCTCAGTTAAAAAAGGCTCTTTTATTCTTTTTAATACCTCTTTTTTATAATTCCCATTATGAAGTTTAACTAAAACAGGATAATCAACCTCCAAAAGCATAGACAAATCGTTCATACTGTCCCCTAAACCTAAAGATACAAGCTCAGATTCCCATTCTTTTTCATACATCTTTTTAAGCATCCTTAAAGCTTCTCCCTTATTACTTCCCCCGGTCAAATGAAAAAGCTTCCCCCCTTTCACCATATTCAATCCCAGCTCGGTGAATTCATTTTGAATTATTTTCAAAGTATCCTGCTCCGGAGAGGTTATAAAATAAAAGGGTTCATCATACTCCCTTTTCTTTGCCAAAGAAGCCTCATTTTGGCTCAAACCGAAATCCTTTTGTATCTCCTCCGGGCTCATATCCCCGAATCCCTTAACTTTCAGTCCAAACTCCCCTGTTACCTCAAAAAGCTTTTCTCTTAAGACCTGATAAGTAGTGCCAAATTCCTTCACCAGATACTTATCTTTCTCTTTCAGAGAAAAATCAACGGATTTAAAATAATCTTTTGGTAAAAATATAGCTCCCCCGTTCTCCGGGATAAAGGGATGATGATTTTTCAATTTCTTCTGATAGACCTCGATCTCAGCCCTGGTCTTGCTTGTACACATTATCAGAGGAATACCCCTTTTTCTTAATTCTGCCAAAGCGGGTATTGCTGGTTTAAAAGAATAGGTATGATAGTCGAGAAGGGTCCCATCCAGATCGGTGAATACCAATATCTTCTTTTTCATGATTTTCAGATATGAGAGATATCATCTGGTTTTTTCTTGGGTTCGCCTGTTGATTTGACCTTCTTTTCCAAAAAATCCTTAGCCATATCCTTCCCGCCCAGACCAAAAGCAATGGCCAAAGCTAAAACCACACCCCCTAAAAGTATGGAAAAAGTAGCTATCACCACCCCCTTAGCAATACCCAACTGTTCTATCCCCATTGCCAGAAACAGTATCAAAATCAGAACGTGAACCGCGACCGAGATCGGCTTGGCTGATTTCACCTGGGCGTTGACCAGAGCAATCAATATAGCCCTTCCCACGAATCCAGCTAAAAGATACCCGAAGATCAAAACCAGAACCGCTATCAAAAAGCGGGGAAGGTACACCAAAAACGATGCAGCCATCTGATCTACTGCCCCAACATTCAAAGTGCTCAAGCTCACCAGTAGAAATAAAAAAATCACTACCCAGTAAAGGATCAAGCCGATGATCTCCGAGGGAGTCCTTCTGACATTGGCTCTGGCCAAAGCAGTGGATAAACCGATACGGTAGCACAAAGTATCAAATCTCACCCCCTTTAGGATCTCACGAATCGCCACTTTCAGAATCCATGCCAGAATGAATCCCAAAACCACAATGATCAAAAACACCAGGACTTTTGGACCTAAGACCTTCAGTTCTTCCCAAAACTGAACAAAAGGATTAGACGATAATATCAAATTCATAATCACTCCTTTTTATTTCCATCTGGATAAAAGATATCCTTTTTGTTTTTCAAATTCCTGACACAGATTTTCTATTTTCTCCTCCACCTCAGGTGGTGAGCTTTCCATGGTTTCATTGACAAAAGAAGCGGTTCTCCCCAAATAAAGAGGAGTCAAAGACCTCAGGATATGTTCACGGGTCATTATATTTTTATGAAAAGCTAAGGAGAAATCATAGACTATCCTCACCCAGAGCTCTGCGGGTAATCTGAATTCCAAAACGTTATAAGAGGATATCCGATTCAGCTCAGATAGAACGTCTCCAGACAAGAATCTATCCCAGACCGAAACTAAATCGGATACTCCGTACTTGAAACTCTCCACCATACCCTCCAGATTAACTCTCACCGGATCAGTTGCCACCTCGAATTTGAACCCGAATTCCGGAACCGGAGTTGAATCTGTGACTCCAGACCAACTGTCATAATGGGTCTCCATAAGGTTAAAAACCGAGCCCACCACCTGGGAAAGCATTGAGGAAAGGTCTGCTCCCGGATCTTTGGGATTATGAATTTTGGCGCCTAAAAAGGATTGACATACCTTAAAACCACCAGCAACCGAGGTGGTGGTCATCCAGATATCTATCCCGTATCTTGCCACATCGGTTTGATAGACCTTTTTATTCTTTAGGAAATGCGATAACATCTCTCCAGAAAAACCGAATTCACCCCCGATCGGCTGTCTTATCCTTTTGCCGTACAAAGCCCTGGTCAGAGGATATACGATTGAATTAGTAATGGTACCATCGTATTTGTGCCTCTGATATAAAGGTGCCACAAAATCGAAACCGTGAAAAAGGATCGGCTCGATCAAAGACTCCATCCACTCCGGGGTAATGCTCCTCAGATCGGAATCTACCACTGCACAGGCTTTTGCCTCGAGAAGATGAGCTATCTCAAAGATGGTTCTGAAAGCACTTCCCTTTCCCGGAATACCGTGATAAGGGGTTACGATCTTGTTAATCAGATGGATCGGATGTTCGATCAAGATGGTATCGAAATCCTCCACCGCTGTCTCTTTAACCAGGTTGGGAGTCCCATCCTTAGATCCGCCATCTGAATTAATAAGCACGAAGTTATATTTGGAAAAGTACTTAACCAATCCTGCTGATACTGCTCTGACCACATGGGGTATGGTTCTGGCATTGTTGTAGCTGGGTATCCCCACTACTATATCGGCTTTTTTGTATTCCTTTACTTTCTCTCTTACCTCTTTGTTTAAGATGCTTCTTGGCATAAACACTAACCCGCTAAAATCAAATGGATATCCATAACGTTGGTATTGGTTGGACCGGTCTTTATCAGATCACCTAACTTTTCAAAAAAATGGTAGGAATCGTTTTGCTCCAGATACTCTTCCGGATTCAAGTTCAACTTTTTTGCCCGGGAAACCGTGAATCCATCGCAGACTGCACCAGCAGCATCGGTCGGTCCATCGGTTCCATCGGTATTCAGGCTGGCGATCACAACATCCTTTAATCCCTCGATCTGGATAGCGGAAACCAGTGCAAACTCCTGGTTCCTTCCCCCCAATCCATCTCCCTTGACTTTCACCGTGGTTTCACCACCGGAGATTACACATGCAGGGGTGGGAACAATTTTTCCCTCAACTCTTATTTTTCTGGCTAACTCAGCATGTTTAAAAGCAGCCTCTCTGGTATCACCTGAGATGGTCGATGACAAAATAAGGATATTAAAATCAAGTTCTTTTGCCTTTCTCTCCGCCTCCTTTAAAGCTAAAACATTCGATCCCACAATTATGTTTTTCACTTTTTCAAAAATCGAATCACCGGACTTTAACGTTTCGAAATCTTTTTTGTTTTGATTCTCTTCTAAAAACTTCTTTATAGTTTCCGGGATCTCATTTATCAATTCATACTTCTCAAGAATCTCAAGACAATCTCCGAAAGTTGTAGGGTCAGGTGCAGTAGGTCCAGAGGCAATAGAATCCAATCTATCCCCGATAACATCTGACAGTATTAAGGATACTATTTGAGCCGGGTAAGCTAACTTGGCTAATTTTCCTCCTTTAACCCGGGAGATGTGTTTTCTTATGGTGTTTATCTCATCTATGTTAGCTCCGCACTCCAGAAGAAGCGAAGTTATCTTTTTCTTATCCTCCAGATCGATTCCCTCCAAGGGAGAAGTTAAAAGAGCTGATCCTCCTCCTGAAAGAAGACAGATAACCAAATCGTTTTCAGATGCCTGGGAGAGGATTTCGATTATTCTTTCCGTTCCCAAAATCCCGCTTTGGTCAGGGATGGGGTGACTTCCGAAAAACAGTTCTATCTTTTTGAGGGAAGCTTCATAACCTGTTTTTGAAACAATTGCTCCGGAATCGATCAACTCCCCTAAAACCTCTTCGGTAGCCTGAGCCATCAGAGCTGAAGCTTTGCCCGCCCCCACTACAAAGATTCTTCTAATTTCCTCTAATTTTCTTCTGAAATCTCCAGTTTCAATATAACCGTTTTTAAGTTTCAGAAATCTTTTTACGCAAAGCTCTGGATTTGCCCCTTTCAACGACTCCTTTAATATTAAGTTAGCTTTTTCCCTCAATAAAGCTTCCATGGTTTTATTTTGGGGGAAGTTTACTTATTATCTTCTGCTACTGTTTCCTTTAGTCTTTCCAAAAAATCTGGAATGGCAGAAGTAACTCTGTTCCAGTTGGGGATCTCAGGGATTCCCAAGGGATCATCCAAAAATTCTTTTCCAGCGATCTTAATTCCTTGCAGAAAAGTCTCCACTGCTGTCACCTCAGCATGTCGATCGAAAAACAAATTATTTATGAAAGCATCATCCTCATATCTTTTTATGGTATCCTGGGCAGCCCTCAGATAGGTTCCGGTCAAAGTTCTGAGAAGACCGGCTGAAATTATAATACCCTCCTGGGAGAGAGTTCTGAAAAGAGATTTGGTTATATCGATACACATTTTCAAAAGCCCTTTGGTTCGGTCGTCTGGAGAAAGCTCCTGATGTTTATGTTCGTAGGTATCAACCAGGTCAACCTGGCAGATCCTTTTGGGAACGCAGTTCCGATAGACCTCTGCCAAGACCCCTACCTCCAATCCCCAGTCGCTCGGGATCCTGATTGCTCTTGCCAGATCAACGTCCTGGCTGAATTCCCCGGCTAAAGGATAGCGAAAACTATCCAGATATACCAGAAACGGATGATAACCTACGATTTTCTGCAAAGCGCGGACAAGTGGGGTGAAATATAGTCGGGTGACCCTTCCGAACATCCTGTCAGTTACCCTGGAGTAATAACCTTTGCAAAACTCGTAGCCCAGATTAGGATTAGCCAGAGGGTAGCAGAGGCGAGCTAAAAGCTCTCGGCTGTAGTTTACTATGTCACAATCGTGTAGAACAATGACCTCACTTTTCTCGTTAGCTATCACATAGCCAAAGGCAATCCACACTGATCTCCCCTTTCCATCCTCGCCCAAGGAAAGCTCGTTTTCATCCAGAAGCTTGTAAAGCTCACCTATCCTGGGACCGGAGCTCCAGACGATATTTATATCCAGATCAAGGTTTGACAAAATCTTTTTGGCCCTTTTGAATTCCATCGCATTGGTTTTGTTCATCACCATCACTATCTCGTTCAAATAGTTAACCTCTTTCAACTGCTTGAGAATGCTGGGCAAAGCCTTCCTCTCGAACTCCGCATAAACAGCGGGGAGGATTAAAGCCAGGGGTCTGTGATCTCCATGTTCCTTTATCTCAGCTTCCAGGGATTCAAGATCCCGGTTCCCTAATCTATGTAAAGTTGAAATTGCTCCTTGCTGAAAGAAATCACCCATCTCTCCCTCCTTTCCTATTTTAGTTTAGTATTCTAAACTTAAAAGTCAAGTAAAAACTAAATTTTCAATGGGTTTTCACAAATGTGTGGAAAATCAGTATAAAAACAGTAAATAAAATAATAAAAAACCTCTTTTGTTTTAAACCTGCCAGATTGATACTGTCATTGCTATAGATTATAAGATATCTCAGATCTAAAGCAATTTATCCAAACAATGCTTGTGAAAGGTAAAACAATTTTTTATCTTTAAATGTGGTATCCGATGGGTAAAAATAAAACCATAGAATCTCTGGTAAATAGCTTGGGCAAAAAGTTCTCAACTTCCCTTGACATCGATCTTTCGAAAAAAAAATCCCAGGAGATATTCAAATGGTTTTTAGCCTCGGTTCTTTTCGGGGCAAGGATATCCGAAACGATAGCGTGCAAAACCTTCAATGAATTTAAAAAAGAGGATGTCTTGACCCCCTCTGCTGTTTTGGAAACCGGCTGGGACGGGCTGGTAAGGATTCTGGATAGCGGAGGATATGTCAGGTACGATTTTAAAACCGCCACTAAACTATTGGAGATAACCAAAGATTTAATCGATGAATATAAGGGGGATTTACAAAAACTTCATTCATCTGCAAAGGATCAAAAGGATCTGGAACGGAGAATAAAGAATCTGGGAAAAGGTATCGGAGACGTTACTTGTAATATATTCTTACGAGAACTTAGGGGAATCTGGGGAAAAGCCGATCCTCTGCCCGGTGCTATGGTGATCGAGGGAGCAGGAAATTTAGGACTTTTGACTTCAGGTCAAACTAAAAGGAAAATGCTTCTGCAGCTGAAAAAATTGTGGCGGGAAAACAGGGTGAAAGAAAAGGATTTCTCTGATTTCGAGGCAGCACTATTAAGATTGGCAAAGGATTTCTGCAGGAAGAAAAAGTGCCATATCTGTGTGGTAAAAAATTACTGTATGAAAAAATAAAAACCAAAACCGGTAGCCACAGACAAAAGCCTGCGAAATAAAAAATTTCAAGAAACTCGAATGGAACCCTATCCTCGATACATAACACCGGGCTTTAAGCCATTCGATCCTCTGGAACTGGCAAGAAAAACGGAGGAGATCACTTGCCAGGGGGATTTAAAAAAATACTCTAAATTCTTATGCGCAGGCGTTTATCAGGGAATCTCAACCGGATACACTGTAGGATGCTGCCTCAGGTGCATCTTCTGCTGGGTAAACTGGTCAAGGGATTTCCCGGAAAAGGGTATGGATTTTTACTCTCCCCAGCAAGTTTTTAAAAAGCTGGTATTCTATGCCAAAAAGAAAAATGTTCCCAGATTGCGAATCTCAGGCGGCGAGCCAACCTTAGGTAAAGAGCATCTTTTAAAGGTCCTGGATCTGGTAAATACCACCGACTACCTTTTCATTCTGGAGACCAACGGAATCCTTTTTGGATATGACAGGGATTATGTCTCTAAATTAAAAAAACATAAAAACGTGTATATTCGTCTCTGCCTGAAAGCCGGAACACCGGAGGGATTTGAAAAAAGGACCGGTGCAAAAGGTGATTTTTTCGAGCTTCCCTATCTGGGAATAAAAAACCTGATGGAAGAAAATCTTAAGTTTCACGTGGCATGCATGAACGACCCGGCCTTGATGCCGGATTCGGAAAACCAGATTATGAAGAAAAAGCTCAAAAAGCTCGGATATTTCGATTATTTAGAGGAGGAGTTCTGCGATCCATATTATACCTCAGTCCAAAGATTAGAAAAAGCAGGTTATCACATATTTAATCAGAAAAACAGAGATTAAAGTCAAAAAGGAATGCAAAAACTTGTTTTTGCGAAAAGATCACTAAATAATCAGAATATTGTAGGCTAAAAAAGAGATGAAAAAGTGAAAAGTTTGATTCTATCTGATTTTCACCGAAAAGAAAAAAACAATGTGGTGGACAGGTCCCCTCAGGGTGACCGAGAACTCACATTTGTCATTCTGAACGGAGCAAAGCGGAGTGAAGAATCTCGGTTTTATGCGGTTTGGGAGAAGAGATTCTTCGTCCTACGGACTCAGAATGACAATTCTCGGTCAGCATCCCCTGACCTGTTCACAAGTCAGATTTGAAAGGAGAAAAAGATGAACATATTGGCTCTGTCCGATTTTCACGGAAAAGACCAAATCTGGCCCGATTTTCTTAAAGCTATTAAAAACTCGGATTTTGACTTAGTTGTATTCACTGGTGATATTTTGAAATGGAGAGTAAAGTGCACCGAATGGGCAGAGGCGAAAAAGGAAAAAAGAATACCCGATAAAAACAAACAGGAAATAAAAGAGGAGATCGAAAAGAACACAGACAATTACTGGAAGTTCTATCTTCAAATTGCGAAACTACAGAAACCAACCTTTCTGATACCAGGAAACGTCGATTCCCCCATAAGTCAGTATTTAAAAGTGGCAACCGAGGCGATGAAAAATCCCAACATCCACATAATCCATCATTCCTTTTTCCTCTTTGGAAATTGTGTCATAGCGGGTTTCGGAGGTGAGATAACAGAAAAAGATAAAGAGGATTTCTTTGTTCTTCAATATCCCAGGTGGGAAGCAGAGTATGGGCTTGGTTTCCTTCCCAATTTAAATCAACCAAAGATATTGTTATTTCACACCCCACCTTTAGGAAAGCTTGATTTAGATAATGATAAACACAAAGGCTCTATGGTAATAAACGACCTTATCCAGATATATAAACCCTCTTTAGTTTTTTGCGGACACGCACATAAGGCACGTGGAGAGGAAAAAATCGGACCAACAAAAGTCATAAATCCGGGAGCTTTAAAAGATGGATTTTATGCTTTAGTGGATACTGATACACAAAAAGTGGACTTTATAAAGTTCTAAAATTAAAACATCTTATATCTTAAAAGACTCAAAATTTAGCCAATTCAAATAATTTCTTTCGCATTTCTTTCTGATTAAAAAAAGAAGGATAGCTTGGTTGAAGCAAAGGAGGTGAGAACCGAAGTTTCCTTAGTTCACCCAGCTATCCTCGAGGCAGGCACTCTTTAAAAGAGCAATCTATTTTTTTTTATCGGAGAATCCTTTATTTTCTGAAGTGAATATAATCAAAAAATCTCTCTAAAAATAGTTCTGAGAAAGATTTAAACACATCCTCCAAAACATCTTTTTTCATAAAATTCTGAAGTCAAAAGATTTTTCATTTTTTTTTAAAGATTTGAATTTTTAAAGTCGATAGACATTTAGTGTGCTAAAACCTGATTATGGTAAATCGGGTTAAAAAATGCAAAGGAGGTGAGAACCAAAGATGAAGAAACTCCCACTTCTTTTACTGACTTTTCTTTTGACCTTCGCTTTTGTGGGTAATGCCAATGCCTGGGACGTTTGCGAGACCTCAGTGGAGACCTTGGAGGTAGCAGGCGTGGTAACCTTCACTTCCTCTTTCTGCAACTGTCTGAACGGGGATGTGATCACCATCGAGATCACCCCTGATGATCCTTCAGTGACAGTTGATCGGGTAGAGTTCATCAAAGCCACACCGCACTGGGAGAGCAATGAAAGCTATGCACAGCAGGTAGTGGTAACCGCCACAACCGCGGATGTGATGCTCTATTTGGTAACCGAAAAAACCCGCACCATTCACCTGTGGCTATACCTTTCCACCGGTGAACACATCGGGGTGAACGCCCACTTCTAAGGGACTTTTTTGCCCAAAGCATTCAATAAAAATGCGGAGGGCGCAGGATTCGAACCCGCAAGTCCTTACGGACGGTGGATTTCAAGTCCACTGCCTTACCAGTTAGGTCTAGCCCTCCGGTGGTGCTGGTGGATAGTAGATAGTCATTAGTAGTTAGTAAATTATGCTCTATCACCTCTTTTATAAATCATTAATCTAACCTAAAACCTTACGAAAATATAAAATCTTTCCTTAAAATCGCAAACAAAAAATAAAAAGGCGGGGAAAATCCCGCCCAAACATAATATTTCCTTTATTCTGCTATCACCAGCAGGGATCAGATCCGCCTTTTAAAAGGTAATTAGCTAAATAGATAATATCCGCCACTTCAGTAGAATCATTACAATCAACATCCCCGCACTCCAAAGGATTTGGTGCAGGACCTGATTTGAACAGATAATTAGCCAAGAAAACCACATCTGCCAGATTCACTTTATCATCGTAAATCAGATCGCATTGTGCAGTTGTGTCGTATTCAACCACCATAGTGAAATCCTGTGTATCGGTGATGTTATCCGCATCTTCCACCTGGACGGTGAAATAAAAAGTGTCAGCCACAAAGGGAGCTCCGGAGATAATCCCTGAAGAAGAGCTCAGGGAAAGCCCATCCGGAAAATCACCGGATATAACCGACCACTCATAAGGGGAGGTTCCACCTTTAGCCTTTATGGTATCGTAATAGGTCCAGAAGGTCTTTCCATCGGTCAATGAAGATGTGACAATGTTTAATTCATAGTCTTCTTCAGTTGAAACCTTCAAGATCCAGTCATCGGTGTCCAGTTCCAGCTTCTGAGGAAGAACGTCAACAGTCAATTTAAGGTCCTGTGAACGCATATCGTTAAAAACCACCAGAGTGGTCTCCACAGCGCTTGTGGTATCCCTTATGGTTATGTCAATGGGCATGGTATAAACCTGTGGTTCGGATGGCTGCATCTGGTCTATATGCAGATACACCTCATAACCCTCGAAAGAAGTATCCGAAGCCCAGGAATATTGGTAGCTTGGATGGTATTCACCGTAAATCCACTCCTGGAAAAACCAGTCCAAGTCATCTCCGTAAACGTCCTCACACACCCCATGAAAATCCTCGGTAACGGCAGTTCCATTAGCATAACGGGGATCGGAATAGTAGGCTTTCAGGATGTCGAAAAATGTCGAATCCCCTACCACATGCCTGAGCATATGCAGAACCCAGGCTCCCTTATCGTACACTATCAAATCGAAAATAGCCCAGACATCGGAGGTGTCTTCCACATATACTGTTCCTCCATCCAGCCACTCCATATACCCCATATGCTCGTGATAAGCAACCTCACCATAATAATGCTCACGAAAAAGCGCCTCGCAATAGGATGCGAATCCCTCGTTTAACCAGATGTGGTGCCAGTCCCTGCAGGTTATGTAATCCCCCCACCACTGATGAGCCAGCTCGTGCACGGTCAGAGACCAAACGTAATACCAGTAGATAATGCTGGTGCAGGTCTGATGCTCCATCCCCCCACCCCACTTGAAATGTGCCATACCGTATTTTTCCGACAAAAAAGGGTATTCCCCGAAAGCCTGGGCATAGTATTCTATTGCCGGAACGGTAACCAAGTAATGCGCCTGGGCAGTGCCCTGATAATCGGGAAAAACATAAAATACGACATCCATCGAGTCGGTTGGGGAATAGTGGTAATAATAGGTAAATTCAGAATAGGCATAAATTGTAACTGATATAAGATAGGTGGTTATGGGGTAGGACTCGTGCCATTTATATGTTTTCGTTCCCTCAGGATTGGTAACTGTATCCCTCAAAGTTCCATTGGAGGCAACGATAAGGTCGGGTCTTACGGTTATGTTGATATCAGCCGAATCAGCCTTATCATGAGGAAAATCCTTGCAGGGCCACCAGTTGCGGGCAAAGAAGGGTTCACTCAAGCTCGATATCATTGGGTAGCCATTATAGGTTTCGAAGGTAAAAGCCTGAAATCCTCCCGGCTCCGGATGCCCGTGATAGAAAACCGAGACCACAAACTTCTCACCGGTATTGTATGCTCTATCCATGGTTACGTCTATTAAGTTATTACTATGGACAAAGGCAAGAGAAGAACCTCCCAGCTTAACCGAGTCAACAGTCAAGGAATCGATTAAATTAAGGGTAACCAGGGTTAACCCGTCAATTTTGCTTTCCGCTTCCATATCCACCCAACCGGATACGGTCTCGTTTGTGTCGTCGATGGTCAGATTCAGTCCGTAATACAAAGCATCATAATCATCCTGCGCAGCGGGCATCTTCGTATCCACCAGTTTCATTGCCTCCCTTTCCCTCAAAAGCTTTCTGGCTTTCATCTCCCCCAGCATCTTGTGGAGATCCTTTGGGCTCATCTCGGTTACAACCTTTTTATCCTGTTCTGGTTCAAATTGAGCTCCGATAATTACAAACCCTGATATTAAAAAAACGATCACCAGGATAATAATTACTATGAGATATTTCAAATCAAACCTCCGATTGTAAAAGTACAATCATAACAAAAGGCTAACTTTGTATAGTTAATCCCATGCTATGAATTTAATATAAATTCTCTATTTGTCAATAAGCCGATCAACCTATAGTAATTACGGTCTATGAAAAGTCAAATTTGTAAAGTGAAATTTTGTAGCTGTTGCCGAAGTCTACAAATGTCACCCTGCCTGTCCCTGGCAGTCAGGCCGGGAAACGAAGTGAAGGGTCTTTTATTTCGTAGGAAATTCGAAGAATGCTTCGCAAATGAGATTCTTCCCCCCGCTGTTAGCGGGAGTCAGAATGACACAATGCCTGCCCAGCCAGAGGTATTGATCAACATCCCCTTTTGTAGTGTAAAGTATTAGTTGATATAATTAATACTTTAAAATGAAATGCGGTAAATCAAACAACAATAAAAAGCAAAGGATCTACTCTTTTTTGATACTACTCTTTAGTTCGCTTAAACGGATTTTCGTGAAAGCTTAGCAACAGATTCAACGTGATAGGTGTGAGGGAACATATCTATGGGCACGACTTCGTCTAATGAATATTCTTTTTCACATAATATTTTTAGATCGCGAGATAAAGTAGCAGGGTTGCAGGAGACGTATATTATTTTCTGTGGTTTTAAATTCAAAATTGATTTAACCACCTTGGGATGCAAACCCGCTCTGGGGGGATCAACCACCACCAGGTGGAATTTTTCACCTTCGCTTTGAAATTTCGACAGAACCGCCTTTGCCTCACCTAAGATGAATTTGCAATTTTTCACCCCATTTATCCCCGCATTAAGCTCTGCATCCTGGCAAGCCTTAACTGAGGAATCAACTCCCAAAACCTCCTTAGCCTCAGATGAGAGGAAAATAGAGATGGTGCCGGTTCCGGAATAAAGGTCTAAAACTCTTTCACTGCCATCCAGATCAGCTAAATCCAGAACTTTGTCGAAAAGCTTTTTCGCCTGAAGGGTATTGGTCTGGAAAAAGGAGTTGGCAGAGATACAAAACAAAAACCGGTCCAGTCTCTCGGTGATGCTTCTCTCTCCAAATAATACCTTCTCCTCCTCACCCACCGCAATGTTGGCTAATTTCTTATTTATGTTTCTCACGATGCTTTTAACTTTAGGAAATTTATCTTTTAACCTCTGGCAAAGCTCTTGCGCATCAAAAAACTCGCCCTTGTGGGTAACGATGTTGACCATCACCTCTTCTGTGTTTTTCCCCTCCCTTATGACCAAAAATCTGAAAAATCCCTGGTGTGATTTTGAGTCGTAGGCAGAGAGTTTTCCACCTCTGCAGAAATCCCTTACCAAAACTATTATCTGGTTGGAAGTCTGTGACTGCAAAAAGCATTCTTTCAAATCGAAAACCCGATCATACCGACCATCCGGGTGAAGACCTAAAATCAAATCCCCCTTTTCATCTCTATCAAAGGAAAACTCCATTTTGTTGCGATAATAAAATGTGTTATCCGAACCCAAGATGGGTAAAATCTTTGGATTTTCAAAACCGCCAATATGAATCAAACTCTCCCTAACCTGCTTTTCTTTGTATTCCAATTGATGCTCGTATTTCAGATTCTGAAATTTGCATCCCCCACAAAGACCAAAATGGGAACAAAGGGGCTCTGCTCTGAGATTGGATTTTTTTATCAACTCGACTTTTTCTGCTAAAGCAAAAGTCCTCTTTTTTTTCAATACCTTAGCTTTTAACCTGTCCCCGGGAATTCCCCCTTTGACCAGCACCACCATACCATCCAATTTAGCCACACCCCTTCCCCCAAAAGCTAAGTCGAACACCTCCAAGTCTACAATATCATCTTTTTTTATCTTTGTGTTCATCACCTTTTTGGTTTGAAAGATAATTTAAAAGCCCTCCTTTTTGAGCTATCTCCAGCTCCAGACCAGAGATCGGCTTTCCCCTTATTTCCTTTTTGGTGGTTAAGTTTCTGATCAAACCACTCTGAGGCTCAACTTCAAGCTCATCCCCGGTTTTGACCTTTTCGGATATACCCTCGCATTCCAGAAGCGGAAATCCCAAATTTATGGAGTTACGGTAAAAAATCCTGGAGAAGGACTCGGCCACAACACAACTTACACCTGCTTCCCTCAGGCACACGACCGCATGCTCCCTGGAGCTCCCGCATCCGAAGTTTTTGCCAGCTACTATAATATCTCCGGATTTTACCTTCCTGGTAAAATTTTCAAAACCGGGCACAAACTCCATGGCATGCTTTGCCATCTCCTTCGGATCGGTTAAGGGAAGGTACTGGCCGTGATAGATCTGATCGGTATCGATGTTATCACCTGTAACCCAGGCTTTACCTTTGTTTAGCATCTTTTTCTCCTTATTTTTATCCTTGAATTAAAATTACATATGATAAACTTATCCGTTTATATTCAATAACTTATAAAAACACAGATAACCTTTTTAATATTTTTTGATATTGATAATCAATTTCAATTTCCTGAGTATAGTCATCCGTATATATGTCGAAAGATAAATATAGCGAAATGACGCTGTTTTTGTCAAACAAAAATCGCATTACCGACTTGACAAATAAGCATTTTCTATTATAATATATTGGAAGACAAATGATTGTTAACCTCAGTAGAGGTGATAAAATGAAAAAGCCCCTGATTTTAAACCTATTTCTAACAGGTTTCTTTTTAGCTTTACTATTCATACCATACCAGGCTTTTTCCACAGATCATGCCAGAGTAAAATCCGATCTTTCAGATCTTAGAGTTGAAAAAAAGAACGGGTATGATCAGGTTACCTTAGAAGATGCACATAGCTTCGCCCCACCGGGTGCTCCTGACCTGCCAGTAAAAATTTTTAGGGTCTATGTCCCTCAGGATTTAGAGCTTGGGGACGTCATTTTGACCTATAAAGAAAAAACCGTCCTTGCTGAAGAATACTGGATTTCTCCTGTTCAGCCGGAGGTTCCTCTGTCGCAGCTTGAAGCTGGGAAAATCGAGACTATCCCCCCGGATCCTGCAATATACGGCTCTGCAACTGAATTCCCGGGCAAGCTTCTGGAATTGGGCTCCGGCGGATTTATGATGGGGCAAAAGATCGCCGAGATCTTCGTGTATCCTTTACAATACATTCCCTCTGAGAAAAAACTTATCCTTATAACCGATATGGAGCTTGAATTCGTGTATGAAAAATCACAGAAAAAGCCTTTACCCACTTATAACCTGACAGAAAAAGCAGCTAAGTTCCGATCAGATATGGTCAAAAATATCGTTATTAATCCCCAGGAGGTAGAAGTTTCTCCAAAAGGATTCTCAGCCCAGGATACCCTGATAGAGTATCTGATAATAACTCCCAACTCATTTATCCCAGCTTTTCAACCTCTGGTTGAGTGGAAAAGCCAGAAGGGAATCTTAATCGACATAAAAACGACCGAGTGGATATACTCCAATTTTACCGGGGATGACGACCAGGAAAAGATAAGAAACTTCATCCGACACGCCTTTCAGAATTACGGAACCTTGTGGGTTCTTCTGGGAGGGGACATCCAGTACGTTCCTCACCGGTTAGCCTGGGCTTTCATCTACGACGGCGACTGGAGAGACGATATTCCGGCTGACCTTTACTATTCCGATCTGGACGGTGACTGGAACTGGGACGGCGACGACCGTTTCGGCGAATACTGCGATTCGGTTGACCTTTATCCTGACGTTCTGGTGGGGAGGGTTCCCGCCAACACGGAAAATCATATTCAAGCTTTTGTTAATAAGGTCTTAACTTACGAGAAAAATCCCCCGGATGACTATACCACCAAGGTTCTTATGGCTGGCGGGATCCTGTGGGATTCCCCCTACACCGACGGGGGTGTACTGAAAAACGTGATTCAGAATATTTACCTGCCCGAGTATTTCGACGTGACCAAACTGTATGAAAGCGAGAATACTTTAAACAAAACCAGCTTCAGAAACAATTTCAACTCCGGGATGAACATAATAAACCATTATCACCACGGAAGCGTAAGCGGGTTTGACGTAGGAACGGGTTACTGGTACAAACAGGATATGGACGATTTGACCAACTCCTCCAAGCCGTCGGTTCTCTATACCATTTCCTGCCTTTCCAATGCTTTTGACATGGATTGCCTGGGAGAACATTCCATCAGGAACCCGGATGGAGGATGCGTGGCTTACATAGGAAACAGCCGCTATGGCTGGGGTTCTCCAGGATCTCCCACCCAGGGTTCAGGACCACAGATGGACATGAAATTCTTCAGTTATCTTTTTACCCAAAACAGCTATCATGCCGGAAAAACCCTGGCTGATGCCAAATCCTATTACGTTCCCCAGGCCCGGGTTCAAAGCTCCGGGAATTACTTGAGATGGGCGATTTACGCTTTGAACCTTATGGGCGATCCTGAACTCTGCATCTGGAACGATTCTCTAGCTGAACTGATAGTGTCCCATCCCAAAAAGCTTCAACCGGGAGCTCACCAGATCAATGTTGAGGTCAGCAATGCAGGTGAGCCTTTATCCGGAGCCTTAGCATGTTTAAGCAATGATCCGGAGATCTATTTCAGGGATACCACAGATTCGGTCGGTGAAGTCGGCTTCAGTCTGGATGTAATGGATACCTGCCAGGTCCTTCTGGTGGTAACCTCCCACAACTACGTTCCCTACCAGTATCCCATTGAGTTCGTAGATTACCAGCCCGGAGATGCCAATGGCGACGGCTCTTTGAACGTTTCCGACTGCATTTTTCTGGCTAACTACCTTCTCAAGCAGGGCCAGGCACCAGATCCTCTGGATCTGGGAGAAGCTGACTGCAATGGCAGCATAAATTTATCTGACGTTATAATTATCGCAAACTACTATTTTAAGGGGGGGCCTACCCCATGTAGCTTTTAGCTACCTCAGAGTCCGCTATCCTAAAATGGGGAAATCCTGCGAGAGGGGATCGCAGGATTTTTTTGTTTCTATTTCTGGAGTACTGCAATTTATTGTGGCTTGAAAGAACAAAGTTCGGCTCTTCGATAAATATTCTAACTTAGATTATCAATGGGAAAATGTAACTTTATCCTTCAGGATTGAATTTAGATACATCCAACTAACTAAAGTGTCATTCTCTAATCATCAGAATGATTTAGATAAACGTATTTATTCCCCTATATACGCTTTTCAATTCTATACAAATATTTAATTCCGGATTTATCAATGGTAAGAAAATAGACAATCTTTTCAATACCATTCACGACCTGAAGTACTCCGTTGAATTTATCTTTACTAAGAAATCTTCCCGTATTCGGGTCAATTTCAAAACAAAAAGTTGCCATGGTTTGTTTCACCCCAGTAAAGAAGTAGTAATCAATTATACCTGTCAAAAGATATAATTTTGTGCCATCAAAGTATAATGCTCCATAGTTATTACAACTCTCTTTCTCTTCTGTTTCAATAGTTTGACTCCAAATTACTTTTCCTCCATTCAAATTATCTAAAAGGGATAAAACCTTTGGTTCCTTATTCGATTTTCCGTAAAGTGCTACGAATCTCCCATACTCAGAAATTGCAGATGAGAAGTGCCTTTCATTCTTATTCCAAAGTTGGTTACTATTCCTGTCAAAAGAAAAAAGAGTCCAGCCATTAAAAAGAACGAAATAATTTTCATCATAAGAACAAGTAAATTCTGGAAAACCATAAAAGAAAGGACGGTTATCAGTGAACCTGAACTTCCAGATCTCTTTGCCTGTTAAAGCATTAAAAAGATAACAGTGATCCAGGTAAAAACATAACAACTCGCTGTCAGATAAAGCCTCTACTTGCCAGTCACCAGAAAGATGGAGTGACCACAATTCCCCTCCATCCTCATTATATACTCTTAGAGGATCATAAGAGTGTATGTTTTGCTTGGTATAGTAAAACTCACTACTTGGTGATGAGTGAAGCCCCCCTATGTTCCTTGTAAGTTTCCATATGTTTTTGCCTTTATTATTAAAAACGTGTGCCTCGCCTATCCCTTTCCCTGTCAGAACCAGTAGTTTTTCATCCCTTTGATCAACCAAGTCATACCATAAAAAGTGTCCAATATCATCCGAGACTGACCACTTAACACTATCCTTATAATTAATAAAAGTAATCATTTTTTGATTTCCATTCTTTGTCAAAATTGCTATACAATCTCCAATCGTTTTAAAGTTCACAATCTTCCCTGAAAACTCCATTGACCAAGTGATTTCTGAATTGGGAAAAACTTTTAATATTTCCTTTTCTGGAGTTGTTTGTCCAACTACAAAACCATGAAAGGTAAACAGTATAAAAAGTAAACAAAATGAAAAACACACAACTTTTAGGTTCTTTAACATAGCCTGACCTTCACATTTTATGTAAAAAGTCAAAGTGCTTTAACTCGTTTAAGCAACTAATCCTGTCAAATTCCTACCTCCCTATCCTCCTCGACAACCAGGATTTCTCCAGATAGACCGCCCGGTGAGGACATAGCTCGTGACAGCACATACAATTGATGCAATTTTTATAGTCATAGACCGGAGTTGGATCCCCGGGATAAATGGTTTTAACCGGGCAGTTCTCCACACAGACGTTGCAGTTGGTGCAGTTCCCATCTAATATAGCAGGTCTGACCCAGATATAGGGAGCCAAAAGCTTAACCAAAAATTTGGGAATAAGCCTTAAGAATCTATTGGAGGGAAGCTTTAAGTCAAACATGGAAAAATCGGGTAGATCATCCCCCAGGATCTCGATCTGGGAAAGGTCCCCTCTCCCCAATCCCCTTTCAGAGGCAATGTTAGTAGTATCAATCTCGCCATCCTTGAAACCATAAATCCTCGCTGTCACCGAATCTAAAGCCACAGCATCCTCGGAAGCCAGGATAATACCCAAATAGGTCGGGTTACCGGAGGCAGGACCATCCCCGGACATGCAAACCACCGCATCAACTATGTTCAGATGCGGTTTGACCAGGGAAAAAATGTCCACCACCACTTCGGCAAAGTCTCTGGGTCCGGGTGCCTCCTTATGATATTCCCCTTTTCTGAAACCGGGAATAACCCCGAACATGTTCTTGATCCCACAGGTCAAAAGGGTTAAAGTATGGGTCTTCAGCTTGGGAAGGCTGATTATAACATCGAAGTCCAAAGCTGGTTTAGCAATGAAATAGGTTTTCCCTGAAGAAGTTTCTTTCCTGTAAACGCCTTCCTTCTCAAATGATAGAAGCTCAGCTCCGGTTTTTTCGGAGACCTCTGCCATACCGGTGTTTTTCCAAAGCCTCTCAATACCTTTCTCAGTTCCTCCGGGGCTATCTCCGATAAAGGGAATCCCGCCTAATTTTTTGACCTCCTCTATCACCGCCAGGACCAAAGAGGGATGGGTGGTAACAGCCCTTTCTGGTTCCCTGGCAGATAGAAGATTCGGTTTTACCAGCACCCGGTCATTCTTTTTTACGAATCTTTTCAGCCCGCCCAGATATTCTAAAGAACGTTTGAGTGCTTCTCTAACGTTATCCAGCTGGTAATCCTGACACCTGGTGATAAAAACCTTGCTTTTATCCGGCATTTTTCAACTTAGTGGGAATTAAGCGGGCGATCCTCTTTTTTGTCAGAAGAACTCTTTTCTTTTTCTTTGATGCTTTTGGTTGCTTTTAGTTTTGTCACTTTAACCGTTTTTATTCTCTGACCCGCTACCTTCTCAACCAAAAACTTAAGTCCTGAGGACTTTAAAACCACTCCCTCCCTGGGCACGCTTCCAACCAGATCGTAGATGTACCCCCCGACCGTCTCGAATTCCTTTTCCGGAATATCGGTATCCAAAGCTGTGTTTAAATCCTCGATGGAAATATTAGCTGATACTCTGAAATTTTCCTCATCCAGCTTTTTTATCTTCTCCTCCTCCATATCGTACTCATCCTGGATCTCCCCCACGATCTCCTCCAAGATATCCTCCATGGTCACCAATCCCGAAGTTCCCCCGTATTCATCCACCACCACTGCCAGATGAATCTTTTCTTTTTTCATCTCCTTTAAAAGCTCGTCGATTTTTTTGGATTCGGGAATGAAATAGGGCTTTCGGACAAGTTTGGATAAATCGAGTTTTTCCTCGCTCTCGATTAAAAGAAGATCTTTAGCATGAAGGGTTCCAATTATGTTATCGATGTTGTCTTTATATATAGGAATCCGCGAATGTCCATGTTTGGTAATAAGCTCCTTCACCTTCTCCAGAGGGGTATCGAGCGAAGCACATACCACATCGATCCTGGGAACCATAATCTCCTTAACCGAAGTATCCCCGAATTCGATGATCCGGCTAACCATCTTTTTCTCATCTTCCTCAAGTGCCTTTACCTCCTCGATCGGATCAAATTTTCTCTCACCCTCTTTTTCATTGGATTTATCCTCATCGGAAACCGAAGATTTTTCACTCAGGTTTCCCCTAACCTTTTTGAAAATATCTTTTATCAAGCCCATCTATTTCCCTTTTTTAAATTGAGATATCGGTCCTCTTTATTTTTCATCAACAAGGATTTTTTCTTGTTCTGGTGATGGTACCCCAAAAGGTGAAGAATCCCGTGAGCGACCAGAAGGTTTACCTCCTCCTGGAAAGATTTACGGTATTCTTTTGCATATTCTTCTGCCCGATCCAGGTTAACGTAGACCTCTCCAAAAACATCAGGCTCCACCCCCATATTTCCACCCTTCCTCATATCGAATGACAGCACATCGGTGGATGAGTTTTTTCTTTTGAATTTCCGATTGAGCTCTCTCATCTTTTTATCATCGACGAAGACGATGTTTAACTTCTCCTGTCTTTTTTCACCTTCCATTATCTTCTGGGCTAACCTCTTTATCCCGGTCGCAGAGACTCTTTTTTTTGGATGAAGATTAGCTGTTGTGATATCATTTGGATTGGTCTTTTTCCTCATCCTAATTCCACCAGATCATCTCTCTTCCACCAGCTCAGGATAATCAACTCGGGGGTGAAATACCCCTATCAGGATGGGCACGAAGCTTTCCTCTATGACGTGAAGATCTTTCAAGGTCAGGTCACACTCATCCAGCTCCCCCGATTCGAATTTATCCATTATAATCCTTTTAACTACCGCTTTTATTCTCGAGGATTTAGGATCCTCCAGGGTTCGTGATGCCGCTTCCACCGCATCCGCAAGCATCAAGATAGCTGCCTCCTTCGACTGTGGTTTGGGGCCCGGGTATCGGAATTCATCCTTCACCTCCTCGGAGGCACCCTGCTCCAGTGCTTTATTATAGAAGTAATTCATCACCGTGGTGCCGTGATGCTCCTTCATCAGGTCAATTAACTGCTTGGGTAACTTAGCTTTTTTAGCCATCTCCACTCCCTCCTTCACATGTGATTCTAAGATCAAGGCACTCATCGAAGGGGTGAGCTTCTCATGTTTGCTTTTAAATCCCATCTGATTCTCAACAAAATATTCGGGTTTCTCCATCTTTCCGATGTCGTGATAATAAGCTCCCACCCTTGCCAGGAGGGTGTTGGCCCCCAAAGATTTAGCCGCTGCCTCAGCCAGATTACCGATGACAATCGAATGGTGATAGGTCCCTGGAGCTACCAGAGCCAGTCTTTTCAAAAGGGGATTATTCAAATCGGAAAGCTCCAGAAGGGTAATATCCGTGGTTATATTGAAGAGGGATTCGAACATCGGTAAAAGCCCCATAGTCAAAACCGTGGAGAAAAATCCGTTGAAAATCCCATATCCGCAAAGCTCGATAATCTTTGGCGTGTGAGAAAATTTTAAGGATTCCATCAAAAAGATCAAAACCACATAAACGAAGCAAACGTAGAGCATGGGACGGTAAAATTTATATCTGTGGGTAACCTCTCTTACGCTGTAAGCAGCCACGCTTCCGGAAACCAGAGAGACTAAAGCAAAGTTCAAATTGAAATTGTGCATCATCCCCAGAAGAAAAGATAGGATGAAAGTGACTATCAAACCTGTTTCCACCCCAAGGAGAATGGTCAAAAGCAAAGAGGTTAAAGCAACCGGAACCAGATACTCGGACAGCTGCCACTGGAAAACAATCAGATAAGCCAAAAGAACCTCGGTTAAGATCAAGATGGTGATCATCAAAAGCTTGGAGGTGTCGAAAAGAAGTTCCCTTTTAAAAATATACAAGAATATCAAAAGGATCAGAATCATGGAGAATACAAAGATCATCCTTCCTATGACCAAAAGAACGAACTCCCAGCGATTATCCTTGAAGCTCCATTTAACTTCAGAGGAAGCCAAAGATGAAAGTTTCTCCAACTCACTATGACTGATTATCTGGTCTTTCTCCACGATCTCCTCACCTTTCAGGACCAATCCCTTATGCTTGGGTATAGATGCTAAAAGTTCCTCCCTGCGTTTGTTGGTCTCCTCAAGGTCAAATTTAAGGTTGGGTACTAAAAAGTGGAATGTGATTTCATAGGCTGTCGTAGCATAAAGTGCATCACTTTTAAACCTTTCCCGAGCTAAATATGAAAGCTCCTTTTTAGCCTCGGTTAAAGTAAGAATCTTATCTTTGGTCGTTACCAGAGTCTCCTTTCCTTCCTGCAGGATCAGAACGGAATTGAGGTTTTCAAAGGAATGGTTCTCAAAATCGTTAACCACTCCTATCTTATATATATCCGTTAATATCTCCAAGCAAGTGGGCTTGAGCTTCTCAAAGGATTTCGTATTGGCCAAAAGCTTTGTACTCTCTTTGGTTAAGAAGGGGAATACCAGACTTAGTTTCTCCTCCCTCAGGTCTATTCCTTTGGTATTCTGATTGAGGCTATCCAGCTTAGAAAAAAATTGGTTGAGCGAGTTCAGAACGGAAAAACTAACGTTTCTCTCCCGTTTAAGGACAATGTGGAGATTGGACAAAGCCAGCTTTTTATCCTTCTCTAACTCCTCGTCGGTTTTTAGAATCGGAAAAGTGAAAGGAGCTAAAATATCGTCCTTGGCGATCTCACCCTCCCGTGGAAGCTCAGGGGGTTGATACATCGATTCCACCGGATAAATAAAGGATATGAAAAGAAGTAAAAAAAGAGCCAAAAAAACCTTTAGAATTTTATCCAAGGTCTTTTTTTTAGGCTTTTTGTTATTATCTTTTTTGGGAGAAAAAAGTTTTCTTATCCTTACTTTCCACCTTAAAAAAGGCCATTTAAACATAAATCGAGGCAAAACTTCTGCCTCTAACTTCCTCCTTTTCTCTGTGACTGAAACTTCTCGTAAGCTTTGATCACATCCTGAACCAGCTTATGCCTTACCACATCCTTCTCAGTAAGATATACGAACTTTATCCCCTTTATTCCAGACAAAATTTTCTGTGATTGGACCAGCCCGGATGCTACCTTATTGGCCAGATCTATCTGGGTGATATCCCCGGTGACTATCGCCTTGGAGTTCTCCCCTAAACGGGTTAAAAACATCTTCATCTGATCTGAGGTAGTGTTCTGGGCTTCATCCAGGATAACGAAGCAGTTGTTCAAAGTCCTTCCCCTCATGAAAGCCAAAGGTGATATCTCAATTATCCCCAACTCCATCAGTTTTCTGATCTTCTCAGCGGTTAACATATCGTGCAGAGCATCATATACCGGCCTTAAATACGGGTCGACTTTCGCTCTGATGTCCCCGGGTAAAAATCCCAGACTTTCCCCTGCCTCAACCGCAGGTCTTACCAAAACCAGCCTTTCCACCCTCTTCTGCTTCAGCGCAGAAACTGCCATAGCTACCGCCAAATAGGTCTTCCCTGTGCCCGCGGGTCCGATGACCAAAACTATATCGTATCCCTCCATAGCCTTGAGGTAATCCTTTTGACCCAGGGTTCGCGGTTTTATGCCCTTTTTGGTAGTAAGGGAAGTTACCAAAGTTTTGGCTTGAAGATCTTCAAAAGGTCCTTTTTTTCTTTCTTTCACCATGGATATAGCATAAATCAGGTATCTTTCATTCAGCTCCTGGTTTTTATCCACATAAGATATCAAATCCGAAAAAAGCTTTTCCAGCTTCTCCACCTCCCCTTTTTCCCCTTCTAACTTTATCCCATCCCCTCGAGCGATGATCCTGACGTCGAATTCATCCTGTATCATGCGCAGGAAAGCATCGCTCTGGCCAAATAGAATTCTCTGGTCTACACCCGAAAGGTCAATTTTTCTGGTTGTGAGCTTTTCCAATTTTTATTTTTTCCCCAAATCGATTTTAATGCCCAGCTCCCTCAATTGCGTTTGATCCACCTCTTCTGGTGCACCATCCATTAAAGACAAAGCCTGAGTGGTCTTGGGAAAAACTATAACATCCCTGATGGAATCGGAGCCGGTCATCAAAGCAACAATCCGATCCAAGCCAGGTGCTATACCTCCATGGGGAGGGGCTCCGTATTCCAGTGCATTCAAAAGGAAACCGAATGCTTTCTCTGCTCTTTTGTCTTCCCATCCCAGGATATTTAAGATTTTAAGCTGAATATCTTTTTTATGATTTCTGATTCCACCCGAGGCGATCTCCACTCCGTTTAAAACCAGATCGTACTGCCTGGCTTTAATTTTACGCCAGGGATGAGAGGGATCATCTAAGGGTAGATTCGATTTGAATCCCTGATCCAATTTATCAATGTCCTCCTCATAAGGCATTGTTACTATATTATGCATGGCCATAAATCTTTTCTCCTCCGGACTGTACTCAAAAAGAGGAAAATCGGTGATCCACAAAAAATTCCATTTAGATCGATCAACCAGATCATAATTTTTGGCTATCTGATTCCTCAACCTGCCCAGAGAAGTTAAAACCACTTCCTCTTTCCCGGCTATAATAAAGCCGGTGTCTTCCTCCTCCAATTTCAATTTATCACAGAGGGTATCCTTTTCTTTCTGCTCAACGAATTTAGCAATAGGTGATTTTATACCCTCTTTCGTTTTGGATATCCACAGAAGCCCTTTTGCACCAGAATCTTTGACAAAGCTTTCCAGTTCCTCAATCTTTTTTCTGGACAGGGTTCTGCTCCTCTTGAAATTTATTCCGCAAACAGACCCACCGCTTTTAACCGTATCGGAAAACAACTTATAGGCAGAGGAGGTCAAAACATCTGTTAGATCCTCTATCTCCATTTCAAACCTGGTATCGGGTTTATCCGTTCCATACCTTTTCATAGCTTCAACAAAGCTGAGTCGGGGAAAGGGAGTCTCTACCTCAACGTTTTTGACCTTTTTAAAAACATAAGCCATCATCCCCTCAGTAACCGCGAAAACATCATCCTCGGTAACGAATGCCATCTCCATATCTATCTGAGTATGTTCCGGCTGCCGGTCAGCCCTGAGATCCTCATCCCTCAAACAGCGAGCTATCTGAAAATACCTGTCGAAACCCGAGATCATCAGAATCTGCTTCAAAAGCTGAGGGGATTGGGGGAGAGCAAAGAACTTCCCTGGATTGGTCCTGGAGGGAACTATAAAATCCCTAGCTCCCTCTGGGGTGCTCCTGATCAAAAGAGGGGTCTCTATCTCGTAAAATCCCTGGGAATCCAAATAATCCCTCACCGCCTTTGTTGCCTGGTGTCTCACCCTGATTTTTTCCTGCAAAGGGGACCTGCGTAAGTCCAGGTATCTGTATTTTAATCTGAGATCCTCACTGGCAGAGGTTTGGTCCTCGATCTCAAAAGGAGGAGTTTTGGAGGGATTTAAAACTTCCAGCTTTTCTACTAAAAGCTCGATGTCTCCGGTTTTCATTTTGGTATTTCTCATTCCCTCAGGTCTCAAACCAACCTTTCCTTCCACGCTTATCACGTACTCTGCCCGGAGATGAGATGCTTTCCTGATGGTCTCATCATCAAGAGAATCCGGCTTGAAAACCACCTGGGTTTTTCCATAACGATCCCGCAGGTCGATGAATATCACACCCCCGTGATTTCTCCACCTGTGCACCCAGCCGTTAAGTATCACCTTTTTGCCCGCATCCGAACTGCCCAATTCCCCGCAGGTATGGGTTCTCTTTAAGCTCTTGAAATCAGCCATTTATCACCTGAAGTTCTTTTCGTTAATGTCTTTTATAAATTATCTTACCAGTCCTTTTTATCTCACCCAAAAAATCCAACTGAGTTGCATTCTTATATTCATCGGGAGTATAACCCAAAGCTTCAATTTCTGTAATCTTTGCTTGCCAGGCTATCATTCCTAAAAGAACCAATCTTTTATGAAAATTCATTTTTTTGAAGTCATCTGAGATCACAGCCAAATCAATATCACTCCATCTTTTCTGTTTCCCTCTGATAACCGACCCAAAAAGAATGACCTTTTCTATATCGATATTATCTTTCAATATAGTGATAAACTTCTCTATTTTTATTAAAGCTTTATCTCTTTTTTTAGCCATTCTATAACCTTTTCGGTTTTATTAAAAATTCTCTCAGCTGTTTTAAAATCTTTTATCTCCACCGATTCTCTATAGGATGGATAACGAGCTGATATATAGTATTTATCTATATCCACTATTGCAATTAGGAATTTCTCCGGTACTGTCAATTTTAACTCCTCACACAATCTCTCCAGCTTGTGAATATAAGGAGGAGTCTTGTTATGCTTTTTTACGTAAATACCCTTTAGATATTTCTCTATAGCCTGTTGACAGATAAAAGCACACCAGCTATATCTTCGGGCTTCAAGCATCGCTTTTGCAGATTTTAAATCTTCCTTGGATTTATCGAACCAGAGTTTAGCTACATTCTCAGAATTTCCACTTTTTGGATATTTATTCATAATTAGAAATTAAATTCTAAAGATAATCCATCGTTTCGCTAACTATTTTAGTCTTCTTATCAGTTAGAGGAGAAAACAAACGAGTGCTTCTTGAAAAATAATCGCTTATTCTCCTGAGAATCAAAAAAAACTATATCCCCTATCATCTTATTGTTCATATATTCTCATTTAAAACTATTATGACAAATGTCATAAGTATCGCTTTTTTTTGATCTATAAAAAAATCCCTCAATTTTCTGAGTTGTCTGGTTAATCAAATCATTTTTTTATACATCCATGATAAGCATAAAGAGAAATTTGTCAACCTAAATTCAACTCTCCACTTTCTGCTTTCTCGATCTTTGAATTACAAAAAGAAAGAATTGAACCGAAACCACTCCAATAAAATCGGCTAAAAAGTCAAAAAAATCACAATATCTTCCAGGAACAGAAATCTGGTAAAGCTCGCTTCCCAGAGCATGAGCTCCACCTAAAAGTATACTGAAAAAGTGAGGATTACCTTTAAAAAATCTGTTTTCCTTCTGGGAGAGTGCCAAAAACAAAAGATATGAAAAAACCGCATAGACCAGAAAATGATAAATTTTGTCTACAGGATCAAACCCAAACTTGGGGTAAGACAGAGAAGAAACAGAGGTTAAAACAAAGATTAAAATAGCGTAAGATATAACCAAAAGCCAGCGATTCATAAAGAAAATCTTTTTAATGGACAACTCCTTACCTATTTTTTCCTTTTGATTCTGCCCTCAACTTCAGAATCGATCCGCTTTTGCTTTTTCACAGCACGGATATAGACATCCCTGTCCAGATCAGGGTAAATTCTACAGGCTATTTCCTCTTTAGGTTTTCCAATATAATTTTCCAAATGATCCAGCATATAATCGTTTATCGCCACCTTATAATTTTTCTTCGGCAAAAGAGGAATCCCGTTTACCGAAACCTCGAATATCCTCTCCCCTTCAGGTTTCTGGGGATCATAGCTATATTCGATTCCCGAGACCTGCATTAGTAAATAACCAGAAGAGTTTTTCTCCAGCACATCCAGAAGCTCTTCCCCGGTTAAATGGAAACTGACGAAATGATCCGAGAAGGGATTTATCTCCCATATATCTCTGATCGTTATAGATCCCGCAGGCAGGTTTTTCCTCAAAGCACCGGAATTGATAAAAGCAACGTCAGATTTTGTATATTCCCTTATAACATCCGCTGTCCAATTGTATAAATTAGATTCCCCCTTGCTACTTCTTATCCAGGGAGAAAGAAGCGTACCTATAACCTTATCCAGATCCGGTGCTAATTTTTTTTCCAATGAATCGACCTTCCTTTGAATAGCCCGATCTGGCGAAACCTTACTGTTTTCTGTCTCGATTAGTCTATTTTCAAAATTGATTAACCGTTCCTTTTCCAGATCAAAAACCAGATCCAATTTCCCGATATACCTCCCCTTTGAGCCTGCCTGGCAGATTACAGTTTGATTTATAACCTCAGGATAAATAAGTCGAGTATGGCTATGTCCGCCGATTATTACATCTATACCCTTAACTTCCTGAGCAACCTCTTTATCTTTACTAAATCCCATATGACTGACCAGCACTATCAGATCAGCTTCTTTTTCCAAAAGTCCCAGATACTTTTGGCAGGTTTTTTTTGCTGAACCTACCTTCAATCCCAAAGTTCCCTTCTCCACCACCTCCTCCTTAAGATCTTCTGTATTCAATCCCATAAATGCGATTTTAGCTTTTCCTCTTTTTAAGATCAAGTAAGGTAAAACCAAAGGCTCTCCGGTCTTTTGCTCAACCACATTGGCACAGATAATCGGAAACTCGGCAAAATCGATTAAACTTTTCAAATTATCCAAGCCATAATCGAATTCATGGTTGCCCAACTCGAAGATATCGGGTTTTATCCTATTTAAAATCTCAAACTCAGCTTTTCCGGAGGTCAAAGTAGAAAGCGGTGTTCCCACCAGCTCATCCCCAGCACAGACTAAAACGCAATTCTCAGATTTCTCCTTTAAAGAGTCAAGCCAGGAAGAAAAATAGGCGCTTCCTGAGACCAGAGGGGATCCCGGATCATCAGATGAAGGGTAGGGATTAAAACTTGCATGGAAATCGTTCCAGTATAGAATGGTTACCTTCTCAAGTTCAGGCTGCTTTCCACAACCTGTGGTTAAGAAAAGGACAAAAACTATAATAAAAAATATGTAGAAAGATCTTTTATGGTCTATCATAACAAAGAAAAACTCGATTCTCTTTGAGACGTCATAATGTTTTACATAAACTTTAAATATCTACGGATGATAATATCTGCCAACTAAACTTTACCGTCAAAGTTATTTATCTTAAAAATAATAATTCTTTTTATTTGTCAACGAAAAATGTAAAGGCGTGAAAAGAAAAAGAGCTGACACCTCCCCTGGCATCAGCTCTATTCTCCATTGACAAGCTTGGTAAACTACCTTCTTCTGGTGGTCTTCTTCTTAGTAGCCTTCTTCTTGGTAGTTTTTTTCTTAGCGGTCTTCTTCTTAGTAGCCTTCTTCTTAGCTGGCATTAAGTTCACCTCCTTCCTTATTTTTTATCTGGTTACGTTTTTTATCTCTAATACCTCCTTTCCGAAATCCATTATCATACCTAAATTAAGCTTGGTTGCTTTCAAAAATCCTCTCATCTTGGACTCATCGGTATCGTTTATCGATTCCCCTGATTTTAACATGACTATAATTGAGTTCTTTACCACAAACTCAAGGGTATATTCTCCAGCCACACTTCCTTTGTAAGAAAGTTTTATGTTTTTCTTTCTTTCATATTCGATCTTTCTTAAATCTAACTCATAAGCTAAAGCTTGAGTATAAGCGGACTCAGGGAAACCCAATCCCATGTTCTTATGAACTTCCAAGGCTGCTTCTACTATCTGATCCTGTAGTTCCTTTATAGTCATAAAGTTTAAATTCTATCTTTTTATTCTTGACTGACATAAAGTTAAAAAAGCAATAAATTCCAAAAGCAACTTATGTGCCAATATTCTCATAGCCATATATTATATTTCTAATATATTATTAATCAACACATTAGCAAGGAGAGCTGAAACCTTTTGAAAATTAATAGATTATAAAATGAAACATTAATGTTTCACACAAATAACCCTATTATATAAAATAACTTGAAAAAAAGCTATTTTTTTGAATGCAACATAAATGTAACAAGAAATATATTAATGTTGCTCTTAGATTTATGAAGGGAAAATCAGAGCTTTTTTATTAGATTATATGAAGGCTTTTATTAATAGTAAGGTCAGCGGTGTTTTTTCAAAAGACGCTGAAGTTCCACCCGGTGCATATTAGCTTCTTTAGCTGCGCGGGAGATGTTGTTTTTATTTTTCTCTAATATGTTTTTGATAAATTTCTTTTCAACTTCCTCTACGACTTTCTTTCTTAAAGTCTTCAACTCCTGATAATTTTCTGGAATCTCAATTCCAGAGTCATCTCCAGAATTATTCAGGATATTTTTCGGAAGATCGTCTCTGGTTATCAGAGGATTTTTCGCTAAGATAACCGCGCGCTCGATAATATTCTCCAATTCTCTGATATTACCTGGAAAATGATAACGGCTCAAAAGATTTAAAACTTCGTTATCTATTCCCTCGATTTTCTTCCCCAGTTTTTCCGAGAAATCACGGGCGAAGCTCTCAGCCAAAGGTGCGATATCCAGTCTCCTTTCACGTAAGGGAGGAAGTTTCAGATTAATAACGTTAATCCGGTAATACAGATCTTCCCTGAACTCCTCTTCCTTTACCCTCGAGAACAGATCTTTATTGGTGGCAGCAATGATCCTTATATCCGATCTTTTAACCTTATTGGAGCCCAGGGCTTCGAACTCATGGGATTGCAAAAAGCGAAGAATTTTTACCTGTAAAAGAGAGCTCATCTCACCGATCTCATCCAGAAAAATTGTTCCGCCATTGGCAATCTCGAACTTGCCCGGTTTTTTTTGGGTAGCCCCGGTGAAAGCGCCTTTCTCATATCCGAAAAGCTCTGATTCTAAAAGGGTTTCTGGAATTGCGGCACAGTTGATGGTTACGAATGGTTTCTTAGAACGGCCGGAGTTAAAATGAGTGGCTCTGGCCAAAAGTTCCTTTCCGGTACCTGATTCTCCCTCGATCAAAACCGTGGCATCGGTATCGGCAACATCCGCTACTGTCTTTAATATCTCCACCATCTGGGAACTGTTGCCTATGATCTCATCGAACTCGAATTTCTCCCTTAGATCCTCCAGAAGTTTTTCCTGCGAGTGCTTGAGCTCGGAAAGAAGAAGGTTATTCTCCACTGCCTGAGCTATTCTCTCTGCCAAAGAGATCAAAAGATTTGCATCCTCGGAGGAAAAAATAGAATCGGTATCTGCGTTCTCCAGATATATCGCTCCCAAAACCTGCTCCTTGGATTTGAGCGGAACACAGAGAACCGATCTGGTGGAATCGGAAAGCTCATCTTTTTCATCCCCGGATTCCGAATCCAGGATATTAGCCATGCAAATCGAATTGCCAGTGGAGTAAACATTCTCCATAATCAATGCTTTGATTTTATCATCGAACTCCTCCAGGGTTTTTCTCTCCTTATCCTTGCCGATAGTGAAAATCGGGGAATTCTTTTGATTGGATATTTCCAAAAGTGCCTTCTCCGCAGAGAAAAGATCAAGCAAAGAATCCACAACCATATCCAACAGGATATTTATGTCAGTCTCAGAGTATATCGCAGTTGAAAGCTCATAGAGTATCCGGTAGGTTCTCCTCTCATCCTCGGTCTGCTTGAAATCGGTTTTGAAGCGCTGGTAATCCCTTAAAAGTTTAGCCAGGTTATCGCTTACCTCGTTCTCCAGATTAGAAAATTTTTTCTCAACCGAATCCAGGCTATTTAGAGATTTATCCAAAAGGCTTTGTGATTTTTTGGATGAAAGATTGGAGTTTAATACCAAGATCCCCTCGCGAAGGTTCAGAAGATCTTTGTAAATCTTTTTGAGATTTTTTAAGCTTACAGACTTTAAAGAAGAAAGGTTTTCTTCTAACCTGAAAGTTCTCTGGTCAAATTTTGATTTTTGCATCTTTTAAAAATAAAAGTTTATTTTCTTTCTTTGTCAACAAGATTTATTACATGCAAGCAAAAATTCTAATTCAAATCTCAACTAAAAAATATCAAGAATAATCATCTCCTCTATATATTATACTCTTGTTCTGGTAAAAAATCTTTAATTTATACAAACTGAAATAAAAATTAAATGACGATCCCCACCTACGGGATGTATCTGATCAGGGTAACTGAAAGGGGAAAGTAAAGATCGGATAACCAACTTGAGTGATTAAGTTTATTTAAAAAACATCTCTTTTATTCCATCGAAAACGAACTGAACTGATAGAGCTAGAAGGATAAGCCCCATTATCCTGACCAACACGTTCAATCCGGTCTCCCCCAATTTACTGAAAAGCAATCCTGAGCTTTTTAATATAAAATAACATACCAGACAGGTAAAAAGGATGGAGGCGATAACGATTGCTGACTGGCATAGCGAATTTGCTTTCTCCATAAGAACCAAAACCGTTGCGATACTGGCAGGTCCGCTCAGCATAGGCATGGCCAGAGGAACGATGGCTACATCTTCTTTTTCCGCTGCTGCTTTCTCTTCTCCGGTAGTTATATGACTCCCCGGTTTTTTAGCATAAAGCATATCCAAAGCTATCTTTAAAAGCAGAATCCCTCCGGCAACCCTAAAAGCAGCGAAGGTAATGCCAAAGATTTTAAATATTACCGCACCCAGAAGAGCAAAGAGTATTAAAATCAAAGAAGCAGCCCAACAAGCTCTTTTTATAATTCTTTCTTTTCTCTTTTGGGTATATCCCTCTGTGGTTACCAACACCACCGGTATGGCTCCCAAGGGGTCCATGACCACAAAAACTGCTGCGAGTGAACTTATAATGAATTCAAGCATGGTATATTCAAATCACAAAATCCTGTTATAAAAAAGTAACAATCATTATTTAAACTTTATCAGTTTATAAATTGTTTGTCATTTGAGGAAGGTGGATTTTTCATTCTTCATCAAAACTCTCATAAACAATGAATTCCTCCAAATATTTTTTCTCAGGCATGGGGGGCCACTCCAAAGGAATCCCCAGAGGTGTTGCGCATATGAATTTAAGGTTTTCAGGTGCATTCAAAAAAGATTTCACCACCCCCCCCTCAAAATAGGTGGTGAAAAAGCCTGTTCCATAGCCCATTGACCTGGCAGCCAGCATCAGGTTCTCAACAGCCAGACATCCGTCATATAAAGCATATTGTGGGTAAACCGAGGTATCCACCAAAACTATAATATAAACCGGTGCGGTCATCGCCTTTTGAATAGCTTCTTTTCCACCAGTGACATACAGATTTCTTTTTTCCTCTTCCAGTTCTGGATGAGTTTTTATTTTCTGTTCCCATGAGGTTTGAAGCAACTCCGATAGGGACTCAAGCCGTGATCTTTTCTGAATCACCACGAATTTCCAGGGCTGAACGTTACCCGCAGTAGGTGCATACCGGGCTGCATCCAAAATCTTGATAATGTGTTCTTGGGGAACAGAAGTTCCTTGAAATTCCCTTACCGTCCTCCGGGTACCAATCACCTCAAAAACCGCCTTGACCTTCAGGCTATTAGATTCTGCCTCATCACTATCCAAAGAGCAACTCTCCAATAGAAGTAAAAGAAACAGATTCAGGATAATTAATATCCCAATATAACTTTTTACACTCATGATTTATCTCCTTTTTCAATATTGTAAACAACTACAAAAAATCCCCTGAATAAAACCACAACTATCTAAAAAAATATAAGGGTCGTAAAATATTTTATCAAGATAAAAGTTAGGTGCAGATAAAAAGCCAAGGGATCGGGGTAGATAATCATCTACCTTTCTATAATATCGAGAAAAATCATTCTGATAAATGCTTTAAATTAGAATTACCAGAACCTTAGTCTTCAATAATTATGCTCAAATATTGAACATCAACTTTTAGCCCCTTGTGCCGATAGTTATGACAAGTTAGAGGAATCACAGCAAGATTAGGACACCAAGTTTCAAGTTTAAAGTAACATAATCCATGGTAAGAGGAGGTGTCTTATATTTTACTTGAACCAGAAAAACAAAAAACCTTCTCTAAAAACAATATCAAAACCTTAAAATCAATGGAAGGAGGTGAAGGAGAGTGAAGACTACCAGGAAACTGTTCAGCAACCGGGCAGGTTTTACTCTGGTTGAGCTGGCTATCGGTCTGGTGATCATCGGTCTTCTGATCGGGGCTATCCTGGGTGGTGCCCAGATGATCAAGAACGCCAAAATCAAAAGGCAGATAGCGGACCTGCGAGGTTTATACGGAGCGGTCTATACCTACTTCGATAGATTCCTGCAGCTTCCCGGGGACAGCGATGCTGATGGTTATTTCGATAGCGATTCCCTGGTTTGGAATGAAGTTGAGGCTGAGGAATTAGCTTACGAGACCAAGAGGAGCCCGTTCGGAGCCAAGTACTATTTTGGTGCCGACACGGCAGCCACCCCAACCGCTCACAGGAACGGCAATTTTATCAGGGTGAGCCTTCCCCCGGACGTGTGCGAGAACGTGGACAAGCAGCTGGACGACGGAATAGACAGCACCGGCTTTGTAGTATCAAGTTCACAGTATATCGGTACTGCAAAGATCAATCTTTACTACTTCGTCGATTAAGGGGTCATTATTGTCAATTCGAAAAGGGGCATCGCCATCCATGCGGTGTCCCCTGCTCGAATTCTGCGAAAAAACTTTATTATATTTTTAGAAAACTAAATGAACTTTTCATTTTGCAGAATAGCTTACGGTCACCCTTATAGAGGGTTTACCCTTCTGGAGTTAGCCATAACCATGGCTATTCTGGGGATAATAACCATCTCCGCGGTGAGTCTCTATGCTGTTGTTGTCAAACAGCAGAGGGCAACCAAAACCAAAGAGGAAATGAAAAGCATAAAAGAGGCGATACTGGGTTACTATCAGAACGATCTGGTTTTGCCCTCCCCTGATTCCGGATACAAAGTTCCCTTAGATGAGCTCAACCTTCCTACCTCTGCCCAAACGGATGAGATCTATACCGGCAAATATTATGCCTATATTGCAACCAACAACGGTTCCCCTTTCTCCGAGCTGAAAGTCGATGGGCAGTCCATAGGGAACACCTCCATGGTTTTGATATCCAGGGGAACCAATCTAATTTTCGAGGAGGAAAACACAGATATGGACGATGGAGAATATACTCAGACAAGCTCCTCGGTGGATTTCGATGATATTCTTGTTTACTTTTCAGCCAATGAACTGGAAGCTTCAATCTCCTGGAGAAGAGAGATAGAGGAGGAGGAAGCTATTTTAAACGAGGCTGCTCAAATATTGGCTGAGAACGACGACGATGGGGACGGATATGTGGATGAGGATTCCACCGATCCTTCGGGTAACTCGGACAGCTTTACCGATTGGACCCTGGTAAGCGGTGTGGAATCGTTAACTAATGCAGGACTAATATCCAATCCGGATCATTTGGTGGACTCCTGGGGCACTGAATATATCTGGGATTCGGTTAATTATAGATTTTACTCCGCAGGTCCCAACAGGACCGATGAGGGCTGCGGGGGCGATGATATATGTTCTTAAAGGGAGAGAATTCAAAATGCTTCTTTGCATAGATTTTTCAGGTGAGAAAGCCAAGATAACAACGACGAAGAAGATAAAAGGAGAACTCAGCTTGGTGAAATCACTTGAAATTAACACCTCCGATCTGGGGGAATACCTTGAGAGTAATTCTAAACAGATCAAGGAGATAAGGGTTTCAGGACCTCTGGAAAACACCTTTCACAAAACCTTCATCCTCCCTGATATGAAAAGCAATATGCTCAAAGGAGCTGTGGAAAATGAGGTGATAAAAGAATTCGGAAATGACTATCTATTTGAACAATTGGATTTAGGGGAAATGACAGTCTCCGGAGCTAAACCAAACCGAAGGATAATGACCGCAGGAATTGAAAGAAAGGCCCTGGAGCAGCTCTCGGATACTTTTGCAGATTCTAAGATCAAACCCAACATCTTTACCACCCATCCTGCGGCTTTACAGGTATTGCTTGAGAAATTAGGGCTTTCAGATGATAAACCTCAGGGCTTTGTGGAAATAGCCCATCCCAGAAGCCGGATCGTTGTCTTCAAAGGAAAAGAAATACAGTTGACCAGGGAACTTCCCTTAGCTGAAAAAGAGAAAGATCCTGAGAGTTCAGCTCTGGCAAAAGATATCTATAGGACTCTGCTTTTCTACGGTGAGAGTTACCCTAACCAGAAAGTAACTAGATTGGTGATCTCCGGGAACTCTTGCACCACAGAAATTGTTGAGAACTTAAGGCAGAAGGCTGGTGTCGAAATTATCCTTTTCTCACCTGAAACCATTATAAAAGACATAGAAGATAACTCTCAAATTCATCCGGGGTGTTTAGGCCTGGCTCTCCTTGACCCGGGGAGCTTCCATTTTGGTTTTGTACCCTTCTCGGTTCAGGAGAAGAAAAAATTCACAAAGATGGTAACCCTTCTCTCCTCCGCTTTTTTTGGTATTCTCTTAATCGTAGTTTTAGTAATTTTCAGGTTCTCCTTAAATCTAAAGGATTTAGATGCCTACCAGGGAGGGATAAAGGGGGAGATTAAAATGAAAGAGGACAGGATGAAGGAGTTGTCCTTAGAGCTTGTCTCTCATTCCATCGAGACCTCCCAGCCCCACTGGTCTGAAATTCTTCTGGAACTAGCTGCGGCTGTGCCAACGGGAATCTCCCTTGAAAGCATGACCATGAGAAAATCGAAAAAGGGATGGAGGGGTGAACTATACGGAGCTGCCAAGGGACCCGATGAGATCACCTCCCTGGTTTTGGTGGAGGGAATACAGGATAATTTTAATCAATCACCTCTTTTTACTCAAGTTAAGGTGACCGAGAAAAAATTGGAAGGTAAAAGAATAACCTTTAAGATAACATATCAACTCAAGGGATAAGATGGGAAAAGTAAAGGGGATAATCGCTGTTTTTGCAATTCTTTTGGTTTTGCTCTTTTTCTTTGGAATCAAAAATATAAAATCTTTACAGGGGCAGATCGGGGGACAGAAGGAAAACATATCAGAGTTGGATCAGCGTTTGGAGAAGATCAGGAATCTGGAGGAATCATTGGAACTGAGAAGATTAACAGGTAAAGTGCTGCCCCAGATTCCACGAGTGGAGGATCCTATTGCTAACAAAATCCTGATAGAGAAGTTTTTTAAATCCTTTCTCACCCGATTAGGGCTCGAAGCTGAGGTTAAAGTGGAAAATGAGCGCAAGAGCAGGGATTTCCCCGATGTGGTCGAAGTAAATGAAGTGCCAATTAAAATAGGCATAACAAGTTACTCCTCCTACAAACAGGTGATGAATTTGCTGGAGGAGTTCCGAAAGTTCCCCTTGTCCATAGAGATATTAACCATCGGCGGAACCGATGTTGCTGTACCTGGGGTTTTGAGGTTACAGCTGAAATATTATGTCGTCCCGGGAGGAGCTTAGAATGTCATTTTCTGAAAGTCTGAGATCAAAAAAGATCAAATTCGGATTAGGGGCAATAGGAGCGCTTTTTTTAGGGTTCTTTATGCTTAAGTTTATGACCTCAGGCGGAGGCGAGGTAACTGAGAAAATATCCCAACGAACCTCCAATCCCCGTAAAACCATCTCCCAACCCAAAAAAGAAGAACCGACCAAATCTCCTTTGTTCCAGGCTTTAAAAGATCTGCAGGACCCTTTTCGAGGGGAAAGTCCCGAGATGATGGAGTTGCAGAACAAAATCAAAAAAACTCAAAAAGAGATTGAATTCTTGAAAGTCTCTTTGGAGGCAAAAAAACTTAAAGAGGAGCTAAAAAAGCTGGGAGGGGAAACCATCTTAAAGGAGATAGAAAAAAAAGAAGGGAAATCCACATCCGGAATTTCAAAGATGCCAAAAACAAAATCCTCGGACAATGTATTGGTTAAAGCAATTATGATAACCGATGAGAAAAAAAACGCCCTTTTGATCTCCGGTGGGAAAAGAAGCTGGGTTTGCGAGGGGGAGGAATTCGATGGATGGAGGGTAAAACAGATAAAAAATGACAGCGTGGTTTTGTCGAAAGCAGGCAAAACCTATGTGTTCTTTTACGACCGGTCCAGTTTTTTTAAGGAAGGAAAATCATGAGAGGATATAGTTTTCAAAAAGCCACCATTGGAATGATTTTCGTTTTCATCTTCTTCTGCGGTTGTGCTTCCAAAATCTCCAGGTACAATGTGGGCGATGCGATCTCGGAGACCAAGGGTGATATCCAGACGCCACCACCCATCCCCCCGGATTTGAGCCTATCTCCACTTTTAGACACAGAATCTGAAAAAGAAAAGCTTTTTTCATTTTCAGCCAAAGGAATAGCTTTAGAGGATGTGCTTTATCCCCTATCAAAGGAAGCAGGATTTAATATCATATGGGACAAAGAAGTAAATCCCCGGGATAGGGTGAGCGTAACTTTTGAAGATCTGACACTCGCCGAGGCACTGGATGCTATATTTGCTCCCACTGAATACCTCCATTCCATCAACAGCCCCACCCTCCGGATAAAACTCATAGATACTAAAATCTTTGAGCTTGGATATATTCCCAATAAGATAAACACCATGATTCAGGTAGGGGGGAACGTACTGGGCAGTATTGAGAATGCAGGAGGGGTAACCGGTCAATTCCAGATTACCGGAAACACCGATCAGGAAGCGATGGATCTCTGGAAGCAGGTGGAGGAAGGATTAACAAAAATAATCTCTTCTGAGGGAAAGTATATCATAAACAAACTTGCCGGAATAATCACAATTACGGATCGAAAGAAAAACCTTAAAATGGCTGAGGAGTTTATCCAGGAGCTAAGAAAAAGCTTAGGTAGGCAGGTCTTGATCGAAGCCGAGGTGATCGAGGTAACATTGGAACAGAAACAATCCTATGGTATCGATTGGTCAGCTGTGCATTCCTTTTTAATGGATCATAAAACAACGGAAATAGAAGCCTCTCAAGCTTTAGCTTTAACCGGTTCTGTCTTTGAGTTCAAAGCCTCTCGAAGCGATGCCTCCCTGATTGTCAACGCTTTAGGAAAATACGGGGAGGTCAATGTTATATCCAAGCCGAGAGTCAATGTGATGAACGGACAAACCGCGGTGATAAACGTTGGACGAGTTGAAAGTTACTGGGAGATAACCGGGCTTCCTGGAGGTTTAGAGATCGGTCAGCCGGTTTTGATCCCGGAGCAAAAGACAGTGCTTTTGGGGCTGATGATGGGAGTAACCCCTTATATATCATCGGACGATTTCGTCACCCTGCAGGTGGTTCCGATTGTAACCGACATCGGCACCTGGGCAGAATTTCAATTTCAGGATCAAACCCTAAAAGCACCCAATGTGGATATACGCGAGGCAAGCACTCAGGTGGGGATAAAAAACGGTGAAACCATAGTAATCGGGGGCTTGATCACCTCCAAGAAATCCAAGTCCGAGCACAAGATCCCCATCTTAGGAGATATCCCTATTTTAAGCTATCTTTTCAAACGCAAGGAGAAAATAGAACAAAGGGCTGAGCTGGTGATATTTTTAACCCCCAGGATAACCACTTTTGACAAAAAGGAAGGTTAAAATGGAATTGACTTATAAATCCTCTAAACAAGAAAATGAAGTCACCCAGAAATACTCTGATCGCAGGGTAATAGTTACTCCGCCCCAACAGAAGGGAAAGCAGGCTCTTCTGCGGGTGGATCTTCTGGATTCCTACCGGGAATTTTTCGGTTTAAAAGAGATTCCATTTACCATTTCTCCCAATCCTAAGTTCTTTTATTTCTCCCGCTCTCATGCTGAGGCTTTAAATCATATCAGATACGGCATTTACGAGGGCTTGGGATTCACCATGATAACCGGGGAGCCGGGCACGGGTAAAACCATTCTTTCACGATATTTCTTGAGTAAAGCAGGAGACGATCTTTTGATAACCAAGATATCCGATCCCCGTTTTTCCCAGAAAGAGCTCCTCTTAGCTCTTCTGGAAAATTTGGGGATGTCTGGAATTACCCAACAGGACCTTTCCCAAAGAAAACTAACCCAGCGCCTTTGCGACCTGCTTTTATCCTCCTATCAGAAATCCAAGAAGGTGGTTTTGTTTCTGGATGAGGCTCAAGGTATGGATTCGGAATCCCTGGAGGGCATAAGGCTTCTTTCCAACCTTGAAACTGAGAACCACAAGCTGATCCAGATAGTGCTTCTGGGCCAGAGGGAGTTGGAGGAGAAGCTTTCAGAGGAGAACTTAAGACAGTTCGACCAGCGTATTCTGGTGAGATACAATCTGTTCCCCCTTGAACTTGACGAGATTCAACCCTACGTGGAGCATCAACTCAAGATAGCAAAAGCTCCCTCGGTGGAGTTTAGCGTTCAAGCGATCAACAAAATCTACGAGATCACCAGAGGATTACCCCGGATGATTAACGTTCTCTGCGAGCGGGCGATGATGTCCTCCTTCATTGAGAACAAAAAGACCATCGATGTGAAAAACGTATTGGAGGGCTGGGATAGTTTGAATGGGATAAAGATACTGGAAAAAACAAGACTTTAAAGAAAAATAAACTAAAATATCCGGGTAAAAAAAGTGGGACTGATAAATAAAGTCATAACCAAGGTAGAGAAAAAGGAAAGTTTACCTGACAAGAGAGAAAAACCTCCAACTCATAAGGAAATGCCTCACCTGCCAAAGGGGAAGAAGAGGCTGGCGATTTTAATAGCTATTCCAATTTTGATGATAGCGTTTTCAGGTTTTGGTTATATGTTTTTTATCAAACCCACACAAGAAGCTCCGCCAAAGGTGGTTCGCAGATCGATAAGTGCCAGAAGAAGACCGACAACGCCAAACCCGACTCCTTCTGATCAAAAAGTAAAATCTGAGGCTGCTAAGATCACGGAGGGAGGACAAAAGGGTAATATTACAGATAAAGGCATAGAAGAATCAACTCTTTCAAAGGAATCCGAAAAACAATCTGAATCAACTCCTGAGCAAAAAGTGGAAATTTCAACAACTGGTGTCGGCTCCTCCATAAAAACAACTGAAAACAAACCTGCTGAAGTTAAAGATGATTCGGAAACTAAAGAATCACAGAGTGAAAAGCTAAAAGAGCCTGAAGTAATTTCAATTCCCATAGAAGAAGAGGTGAAAACAAAAGACACCAAATTATCTGAGAGTATTAAGAAAACCTCCCCTGGGAAATCCTTGGCTATATCTCAAGCTCCTGAGGGTGAAGACATCTCATCAGAAAAAGCAGCCTTGTCTCAAGATCAAAAATCGGAAGACGACTTAGCTCAAAAACAATCTTTAGTCGTCAAGGAAAAATCGAGCCTAAAAGCCCAGAGGTATTATAATAAGGGGTTCACTTATCATAAGCAGGGAAATTTTAACCAGGCTATCGACTCTTACATGAAGGCTTTGAGTTTCAACCCCGAACATCTGCAAGCCAGCCTCAACCTGGCAACAGCATACATCCAGGCAGGTAGATTAAAAGAGGGGGAAAAAGAACTTAACCAACTTTATACAAGAAACCCTGAGGATCCAAAAATCATTTTCAATTACGCTCTGCTTCTTTATCAGATCGGAGAGTTTGATGATGCTAAAACCAAGCTCCAAAAACTTCTTGAAATCAATCCTCTTCATCTGGAGGCCAATCTACTCATAGCCAAAATCCACGAGGAAAAAAAAGAAACAGAACAAGCCATCCAGTTCTGCAGGAAAGCCTACAGCATAAATTCAACCGATCCTAGAGTTCTTTATCAATTAGGCAGATCCTTTGATATAAAAAAAGACACCGAAAATGCTGTAAGGTTTTATAGCTTGTTCTTACAAAACTCCTTGGAAAAAGACGATAAGTCAAAATCAAAAGTACGAGATCGATTGAATTACCTTCTCTCTAAAAAGGAGGGGAAATGACCCAGACATTGGAAGAAGTTCTTTTAGATACCGGCAGAATAACCAAAAGCCAGTTGGAATTAGCCCAGAGGGAGATGAGGCGTACCGGTGCCAAGTTCGGGGATATCTGTGAGAGATTGGGGTTTATAAGCCACGAGGAAGTTTTAGAGTTCGTGGGGAAACAATCGGAGATCCCTTATCTTGATTTCTCCAACACTCCCATAGATAAAGAGGCAGTTAAACTTATCCCTGAAGAACTCGCCAGAAAATACAAGCTCATACCTGTTGAGGAAAAAAATGGTACACTAACCGTTGCCATGTCTAATCCTAATGATATCAATGCTATCGACCGATTAAGGGATATTACCAGACTCTCGATCGAACCCAGAATAGCAGATGAGGAAACGATTTTAGGCTATGCAGATGACTTCTATGGAATAGCTACCTCCCCCGAGGAGATGATCGAGGAGAGCTTAAGCCAGGCCTTAAGCCTGGAGGAGGTAGAGGAGGAAACCCCTCCTTTGATCAAACTGGTGGATTCGCTCATTGCCCAGGGAATAAAGGAAAGAGCTACCGACGTACACATCGAGGTGGATGAAAGCGTGGGAAGGGTACGCTACAGGATAGACGGTGTGCTTCAAACCGCTTTTATGTTGCCCAAGAAGATCTACCGGGCAGTGGTTAGCAGGATCAAGGTTATGTCCAGTTTGGACATAACCGAGTCGAGGATACCCCAGGACGGCAGCTTCCGCTTCAGCTACAATACTCAGGAGATCGACATTAGAGTTTCCACCATGCCCATCTTCTACGGGGAGAGCGTGGTAATGAGAATACTGCAGAAGCCCCGCTTCCTCATGCAGCTCAGCGATCTGGGTTTCTGGGGGGATAATCTGGAGACTTTCAAAAGGCTGGTGCAGAAACCCTTTGGCATGATGGTGATCACCGGTCCCACTGGCTCGGGCAAGTCCACCACCTTATATGCTGCTCTTAAAACATTAAACGCTTTGGAAAAATGTTTAATCACCTTGGAGGATCCGGTGGAGTATCAGATCCCCATGAGTAAGCAATCCCCGATCCACGAAAAAGCAGGTTACACTTTTGCCAAGGGACTCCGTTCCATTCTGCGTCACGATCCTGACATAATCCTGCTGGGTGAGATGAGGGATGAGGAGACAGCGGAGATGGCTTTCCGGGCTTCCATGACCGGCCACTTGGTTTTCACCACCCTGCATGCCAATACCGCATCAGCTGCGGTAGCACGTCTTCTGGATATGGACATCGAGCCTTTTGTGGTATCCTCCTCTCTTCTGGCAGTGGTGGCTCAGAGGCTGGCTCGGAGGATATGTTCCAAATGCAAGGAGAGCTACACCCCATCTGAGGAGGAGCTTGGTTATTACCCCCAGCTAAAAGAGGTAAAAGATCCGGTTTTTTATCGGGGCAAAGGCTGCGAAAAGTGCAAACATACCGGATATAGGGGAAGGATAGGAATATACGAGGTTCTTGAGGTAAATGATAAAGTAAATCATCTCATTATGCAGAAAGCCCTTTCCTCTGAAATAGAAAAAGCAGCCGAGATGAAAATGATGCTGGACGATGGAATAGAGAAGGTTTTGAAGGGATCAACCACCATTGATGAGATCAGAAGGGTAATAGGATAATGCCTCAATATACCTATCAGGCTGTAGACAGTGCAAACAAAAGGATAAAAGGTTTTATCAACGCTCACACCCTGGAGGATGCTGAAAGTCAGCTTCGGGAGAAGGGATTATACCCGATCTCGGTGCAGGCTAAGGCTAAAAAGCAAGGGCTGACCCTATCTAAAAAAATCACCAAAAAAGACCTTTTGGGTTTTACCATTCAGCTCCATCTGATGTTTACCGCGGGACTACCTCTTTTGGACTCTTTACAAAACATCTCGGAGCAGGAGAAAAATCCAAAATTCAAGCAAGTTATCGGGGATATCTGCAAAAGGATAGAGTCCACCGGCAGTTTTTCAGAGGCGATCGCCGCTCACCCAAAAGTGTTCCCCCCGTTCTACATTGGGGCAGTGAGGGCAGGAGAATCAGGAGGAACCCTGCCGGAGATTCTTGAGGAGCTGGCCGATTCCTTGGAAAAGCAAGATGAACTGCAATCTGAATTAAAACAAGCTCTAATGTATCCCATGATGATCATGTGCGTTATGTCCGCAGTTACAGGCTTTTACGCTTTTTATCTCATGCCTAAAATGATGACACTGGTAGAGGAACTTGGCGCTCCCATCCCCTTTTATACCAGGGCGATACAGTGGCTGGTCAATACTATTATGGGAATCTGGCTGCCCCTGGTAGTCCTTTTTGTGGTTGGTATCATTGCTCTTCTTATTTACCGCAAGACCGAAAGTGGAGCTTATACTTTAGGCTATCTAAAACTTAAGTTTCCGCTTTTTGGTCCGGTAATGCAGAAATCGGTCTTATGCAATTTCTCCCACTATCTTTCGCTACTTCTGCGTTCGGGCTTTGGACTTTTGCCCTCTCTGGATCTGGTCAAAGGGACCATCGGGAACAAAAGCCTGGTAAGATCGATAGAGACAATTCAGGAAAGGATCAAAAGGGGTGAGTCTTTTGCTGATTCGATGAGAGGGCTCCCTTTCCCCGGTTTCATGATAACCATGATTGGTTTAGGAGAGCAGACCGGCAAGGTAGCAGAACAGCTTGCCATGGTGAATGAATATTTTGAGAAAGACGTGAGGAGAACCACCAAGAAGGTTTTAACTATAATGGAGCCTTTGATCTTAGTCACCTTTGGGGGAATTTCCGCGGTGATACTTTTGTCTACCTTCTTCCCTCTGTACAATTCCATGAGCCAGATCAGATAAAATCAAAAACTCCACTTGAGCAAAAAAAATCCTCTATCCGTCTAACTTGATGACGAGAGTTCTTTTAAGTTTTTTCGAAAAGTTACTTCTCTCGGATGATTCTGATTAGATCAGGAAAGCGTTTCAAAGTTATCGGAAAAATTAATCTAAGATTTTGCTATCAGAGATCTTATCCCCTATCCGTTCAGTTGGATTTTTTGTCTTTTCTAACCAGATATTTGTCTGGGGATTTTTTCCAAGGGTCAACCTGACAAATCGTTTCAGAGTAACTATACCAGCGAAAACTAAAAAACCTAAAACAGCTCCACCAAAAATAGAGAAAGATAGGAAATCCTCAGAGTACAAAAACCACAAAATTATGGTGATAACGAAAAAGGTCAGTAAAATCTTCGCCAACCTGTTAAAAAATAGCTGGTGAATATGAGGGGAACTCAGTTTCCCCTTTGCTATGTCCTCCAATGTATCATCCCTCATCTTCTGAATCCTTTCCACCTGAAAACAAGCACTCGCATAGATCGAAGGCCAAATAAAAGGCGTATGAAGCTAAAACGGTGACGGCAAAGGAGACCGACATTATCTTGAGAAAATCCGGGTGTAGGGGAAATAAAACCCTGGTCAGAAGATAGAGCATACTCAGGCACCCTGAAACGACAATCAGGATAAACGTATCAGCCATAACTACCAAAGCGATGTTTTTAGCCTTCTTTAGTTTATTCGGTCTGGGCAGCCTGGACTTAGAATCCTCGGATACCAAGCTCTTTTCTGTCACTTTCTGGGCTCTTAACATAACAAAAACCTCAATCAGGTTACTCAATGGGCAACAGCTAAATAAAAACAAAACACATAAAAATGATGCTCAAACTACTTTATATTTAATTATCGGCATATTTGCTCAAGCCCGAAGGCTGATTTTCGTGAATTTGCTAATCTATATAAGCATTAAATTGCAAAAAAGATTGTTTTTCTTATTTCTTGATTTTAAAAAAAAAATTATTCCCGGAACTTGACAAAAATCCAACCTAACATTTATTTACCTGAATACAAAAAAACAATTTCTAAAAAAATTGATTTTTACTGTATATATGCAAAAATAACCAGAGGTAAAAAGATGAAAAATCAAAAGGAAAAAACCGTTCACATATTATTTCACTTGGTGCTTGTGGTCTTGATGATCGCTCAGATAATATTTTTTATTATCTATTTCAACCACGGTAAAATTCTCTTTATGAAAATAACCGGGATAGGCTTTTGGATAATCTCAGCTTTTTTAGGATGGTTTCCGATTTACGTTTTCAAGAAAAAAGGAGGAGTTTCCAAGGGGGAAAGCTACGTTAAAACAACCAAACTGGTCGATACCGGCGTCTACAGCCTGGTCAGGCATCCCCAGTTTTTAGCGGGAATACTTTTGAGCCTCGCTTTTATATTAATATCCCAGCACTGGTTAGTCCTGATCTTGGGAATCCCGATTATAATAATCTTTTATATTGGTGGATTAAAAGGGGATAGATCCTTGGTCGATAAATTTGGAAAAGAGTATGAAGAATATATGAAAATAGTTCCCAGGTTTAATATTATACTTGGTATCATCAGAAAGCTGAAAAATGTGTAACCTTTAAAATTAAGATCATCGAGTCTGCGAAAACCTCTTCTTTTATATTTCTTAGACATTGATTCTCTTAAAAACTTTTCAATACCAATTAACCAAACTTCAAAGTAGAACAGATTATTTAAAAGCAATCATCCAAGCCAGGGAAGCTTGTCCAGATCAACGTTCCCGCCGGAAAGAATTAAACCAATTCTTTTCCCCTTAAGGTCGATTTTATCCTCCAGTAGGGCAGCGAAAGGAACAGCAGCTGAGGGCTCAATTACCATCTTCATTCTCTCCCAGATGTGACGCATCGATGAGATAATCGCATCCTCACTCACAGTCACTATCAGGTGCACATATCTTTTAATGATAGCAAAGGTAAGATCGCCCAGCGAGGTTAACAATCCATCTGCTATCGTATTAGGATTAACCGAGGGTATCAATTTCCCCTGATGAAGCGATCGGTATGCGTCATCTGCTCCTTTTGGCTCAACACCGATAATCTTAGTTTCAGGTGAAAGGCTGGATAGGGTCAGAGCTGTTCCGCTTAAAAGCCCTCCTCCGCCAACCGGAGCCATAACTGCATCCAGCTTTCTGACCTCCTCCAAAAGTTCCAGAGTAACTGTTCCCTGACCAGCTATGACCCGAGGATCGTTATAGGGATGTATAAAAGTCGCACCGGTTTTATTAACGATTTTGGCAAGACCCTCCTCTCTTGCTGCAAGATTCGGTTCACAGAAGGTTATCTCTCCTCCGTATCCCTGCACAGCTTTTATCTTAATCTCTGGAGCATCTTTGGGCATGACTATATATGCTCCTATGCCTCTATTTTTGGCTGCAAGGGACAGAGCCTGAGCATGATTTCCCGAAGAGTGTGTAGCAACCCCACATCTGGCTTCTTCATCGGATAGGGAATAAACCGAATTGGAAGCTCCTCTGAATTTAAAAGCACCCACCTTTTGAAAGTTTTCGCACTTAAAATAAATACTCGCATCAACCATACGATTCAGGCTTTTGCAGGTTAAGACAGGAGTATGATTTATAAAAGGTTTGATCCTTTTAGCTGCTTTGAGGATGTCCTCGATAGCCGGTATCAAATTCTCGGGTTCTTTTTTCATTTAGTTGCCTATGTAAAAATTATTTTTATCTGGATGCTTCGGTAATGCGAACTTTCAGATCTATCAAACCTGCTGCTCAACACCTCCTGATGCTAATCAGGTGAAAGTATATTGAGCATCATTTTTCTGATTCCCTTCTTTAACTTTTATTTTTCCCATTTCTTTAAAAATCTTTTTGCTATCTTTTTGGTCTTTGGGCTTTTAGCATTTAATTGTTTTTTTACAAACTCAAGTATTTTCTTTTTGTCTTTAGCTTCCTTAAAGTATTGATCGAAGGATTCTATGGCATAACTTTTTATCAGATCCCTGCGTTCCGGAGAGTGATGGGTCTTGTCTATGCTTAATAATCTGTTGGTTATCCTGGTTTTAAGTTTCGGTTTTGCATTTACGATCTTTCCAGAGTTACCTGCGACATGAGAAGCAGGAATCAAGCTTTTATCATCGAGTAGATTGTAAAACTTCTCATATATCTTCTCGAACTTGTTTTTTTCGTCAATCTTCGCCAGGTTTGTAATGATATGAATTGCGATATACTTAAAATAAGTATTATCACTGGCCAAAAGCTTTTTGAAAAAATCCCATTTAGGGTATAATGCTTTTGGATGTTTCTCGCTTATGTACAATAAGACGTTAAAACAATTAAACCTTATTCTCTCTTTTCTGGATAATACCCCTTCAAGTAATTCAGATAATACTTCTTTGTCCTTTAATGCTTTTCTGGCTACATTTTCAATGTTGATGCTTTTTTTATCCAAACCAGACAATGTACTCATAATTCTACCTCCCAGCTGGTTATTTTATCTATATACTTGAATTTTTGAAAGGTTGAAAAGGATTTGAACTTATCATTAGCTCGTTCATCACAGATATTTAATTTACATATTACTTGGGCTGTTGCAAAATTCCATTGTGTCATTCTGAGTCCCGCTAACAGCGGGAGGAAGAATCTCAGTTGCGAAGCATTATTCGAATTTCCAGTGACATTAAAGACCCTTCACTTCGTTCAGGGTGACAATTGTAGATTTAGGTAACAACCTCACATATTAGATATTCACTTTTAATAAGTATTTATCACTTCTTTTGCATAATAAAAAACACCGAGCGGTGCAGTTCAAGATTTCTCTTGACATCGTCAATCTTACGCTGTTCCTCAGATAATACCGTGAGTATTTTAGGATTATCCCTATATTTTACACGAAGTTTTTCAATTCGTTTTTCACAAGGCTGGTAATACTCCTTCCACCAGGCGTCTTCGGGTAATCGGAAATGACCTAAAAGATTATATCCGCACTCGGGGATTTTTTTGAGTTTCTCTTCTGTGTTTTTAATCTCATCATGAATAACCAAAAATCCACCCGGTTTAAGAAATCTTCTCCAGTCTCTGAGCCCCCTTTCAAAACCGATTACGGAAACAGACCCTTCCGACCAGATAACATCAAAGCTCTCATCCGTAAAATCCATCTCAAACATCGAGCATTTAACAGTTTCAACCCTCTCAGAAAGTCCTTTTTCTTTTATCTTTTTGTTGAGTTTATCCAAAGAATTCTGATCTGTGTCCAATCCTATTATCTGGCCGTTGGTTAACCTGGCAAGCTCCAAAGTTGGAACACCCGTACCGCACCCGATATCTAAGATGCGGGGTTTGTCTATTTCAGGAAGCATCCTGAATGCTTTTTTTGTGTATTTATTCAGGCGTTCCCTGAAAATATCCTCATTCAGCTCATCTTCTATGTTAATGGTCATTTATAAAGATTCTTTTTGCAATTGAATTTATTTATGGTTGAATTGTCACAGTGAGCTAATACAAATAAAATTCAGTATTTCAACTTTGTATTAATAATATCTTGAAAACGGTTACTACTTGTCGGACGATCAGTATTTAGTTTCATAACATCCCCGGCTTTTTGTTCTGCCCTGCCCATTCAACCACCAGTTTGATCCTCTTTTTTCTTGTCTCCTCCTTTTTTGCACTGGTTATCCAACCAATATATAGCCTTCTGTAACCGGGTGCGAAGTTACCAAAATTCTCCTGTGCTTTTTTATTTTTTGCCAGTGCCTTTTTTAATTCAGGAGGGATAACCAGTTTTTCCATGGACGGTTTTTTAACCGTTCCTTTCTTACCATACTTATCCACCTCTTTAAAGAGTAAAAGTCCCACTTTGGTCATCCTCCCTGCCTTTATCATCTTTTTAGCCCTTTGGACATTAAGCTCAGACCAGTTGCTTTTAGAACCGCGAGGGGTGAATTTTTGAGCATACCTTTCATCATCAAGCCTCTTTATCGTACTGTCTATCCACCCGTAACACAATGCCTCCTCAACTGCATCATCATAAGTGATTCCGGGCTTGCCAGTGTGTTTTTTATAATAGACCATCCATACTTCTTTTTTGGTTTTATGATACCTCTTTAGCCATGCCCGCCAATCGTTTCTTTTGTATAAATATAGTTTTTCGGTTTTCTTCACCACGCTTTCTATCCTTTTATTTTAGCTCTTCATTCATAATATATTGAAATCTTCTTTTACTTATGTAATGATCTGCCAACAGTCTTCCTTTGTATACCAGATTGAAAACCCCATAAGGTGAGGGTGCATTCTGCGACTGGGCAGGTTTTTTAAGCTCGATTATATTTAATTTAATCCCTTTTTCCTTAGAGGCAGAAGTCAATTCCCTGATAGATTTTGCTAAAAATGGACATTGACTGGCATAAATCAGTGTAAGCTCTTTGTATTTTTTTAACTTTTTCTTCTGTTCTCCTTTGAAATCAGGGGTGGGTGCATTTTTTTTGAATTTCTTCACCATCAAACAAAAGGGAGAATCCCTTTTAACCAGCTCAGAGTTGTTTTTTAGAAAAAGCTTTTTACCGGAAAGCCACCCCCCTTCCCTGGTAACCATCACTACGCCGTGCTTTTTTTCCTTTTTAGCATCCTTTATGCATTCTTCAAGTAACCTCGAACCATACCCTTTACCCTGATGACTTCCCCCCACCCATATACAGTGAATCACCATATATCCTTTTGCCTCAACTCCTCTCCAGGTTTTCTCTCCTGGAACGTATTCGATGAAACCAACCGGACCTGAAGAATGAAGATACAGTAGTTTTAATTTCAAACCTTCGGAAAAACGCTTTTTCAACCATTTAAGCTTGGCTTGATATCCCTGATGTTTTGGATTTCTCACACAAAATATTCCGTATTCGGAGATATTGCTTAAGTCCACGTTAATAATCTCGATATCTTTCACTATGATCTTTTTGATTAAATTATTACTCTGAAATAAATCTGAGGTCTCCCTCGACAATTCATTTCGAAAACAGTGTTGCTAAAACATCGGCAATGATCCCGTAAACTATCCCGGCGATCAAAAAGATTATTCCTCCCATCGGCTGTCCGTCAATAAGGGGAATTATGCTCATTGCCAAAGTCACTATCGCTCCGATTAAAGCACCTCTTATAACCGAGTGCAATTTTATGTTATCAGCTATGCCCACGAAAAAGCCGATCAAAAGCCGATTGTAGAAAACCGAAACTAAAATTCCAGAAGTTACCGGAAAATTCGGATTTTTCATCTGGGAGGTCCCATAAGCACAAAAAATCCCGCACAAACCCCCGATGATGGTGGCAATCAAAACTCTTTTTGCCTTCATTTTTCAAAACCTCCTTCTGATTAACTAACCTCAAATTACCCGAACACTTTAGAACTTAATCTTTCAACTCCTTTTCAACGATGTTTTTGAATCTGGTAGAGCTAACAGGGTTGTCTGCAACTATTTTACCATTATAAATTATGCTGAAAGTCCCAAAAGCGCAGGGATTGTTTTGAGCATCCTCAGGATACCTCAGTTTAACTATTTTTAATTTTATGTTATTTTTCTTGCTGAAATCCTTGATATCCTCAACAAATTTCACCCCCATGGGACACTGATCCGAATAAAGCAGATTCAATCCCTTATACTTTCTCACATCATTGTTTCTGAATTTGGGATTTTCAGCTTTTTTAAATTTCTTTACCAAAAGCTCAAATCTGTCTTTTTGATCCACCTTCTCAAAACCGTGTCTTGTAAATAGTTTTCTTCCGGAAATCCAGGGACCTTCGCTGGTAATCACTGCCACACCTTTCTTTTTCTGTTTTTTTGCATCCTCCAGGCATTCCTTTAAAAGAAGCAAACCATACCCCTTCCCCTTGTATTTTTTTTGATATATCCAAATACAATGTATTACCATATACCCTTTGGCATCGACAGCTCTGAAAGCAAATTCGCCTGGAGCGTATTCGATAAAACCTGCTTGCTTTTTCCCGTCCATAAGAAGTTTTATAACCAGACCTTCAGAAAACCTTTCTCTTAACCACTCCAGTTTTAGCTTATAACCCAAATGTTTAGGATTCGCTATACAACCGGCCCCATATTCTGAGATATTATTTATATTCAAATTAACAATTTTCACATCTTGCATATTTATTACCTCTTTTTAATTCGATTTCCAACACACTTAAAGAAAAAGCTCCTCTTATCCTATAACACAGGATCATCTACAAGTTATAAAAAATCCCGATTTGTCAAGTGATTTCTACAAATCAAGTGGCTTAAACTTTCGTAACCGGGGCTTTCCCGCCCCTGGCGGGATCTGCCTATGGCATGATCAGCTCAGGGAAGATCCAATACTGGGCAAGGGTACCCAGCTTACGACTTCATAGTATAATCACAAGCTGTTTTCGTAGGATCACACCATTAAAGGAAAGACATTTAAGATAATATCTACCGAGTTGAGTAAGTGTGAAAAAAATACCATTATCCCTTAATGGAATTTTTCAATGCTCAGACTCATGAAACTCTTACTCTTCCCCCATAGCTTTTCGCAGTTTCACCAGTTCCGGCTCGCTCTCGAATTGCCTTAGACACAGGTTGTAGTCTTTCTCAGGTATCTTCCCCAGGCGCTTTTCGAATCTTTCGCGACTGCAAATAAAGTCTTTCAGTTTTTCACAGGGAAACTCATCACAAAAGGCGCAATTCTCAATGTTCTTTGCGATGGCACAGGGCCTGACAGGGCAGTTCTTGTCAGCCAATCTCCCATCATTCATACACCCATCGCAGCGTACGTTCTCTGCAGTGTAGTTCTGGTGACCCAGATACTTTCTCCATCCCTCCACCAGCCTCTGCCTTACTTCAGGGTCATCCGAACGAGCAGCGCACAGATCGCATCTGTAGCCACAGCGTCCTAACATCTTCTCCACGGTTGCTCCGGTTTTTCACCTGAAACGGAAATGATCCATATTATAATTCCCACTCCAGTCAGAAGCGAATGCGATTTTTGATCCATTTTGTTTATAAATCATAAAATATACCATCACCAGGGCCGATTCCTGTTCCATATACTCTGTAGTGAATCCTTGGGTTGTCGGCAGATTGTTATGGGAAAAGGGGGCTCCCAGGGATTAACATTTTCAAGTTCGATTTCCGCTGCCAGTTCTACTTCATGGAACACACCTTCCATCGACTTGTTTGAAAAACCCATACCAATTACAGTTTCAATCGGTCCATCGGGAAGCCCCCACAGCCAATAGGACATGGAAAGTGATCTGGCCTCAGGCAAACCTAATGGTTT
>LJUW01000050.1 GCA_001304315.1 candidate division Zixibacteria bacterium SM23_73_2
ATCTTAAAATAGGTGAAAAGATAGTATTTTATACCACCATACATGCTCACCACACTGCATTTCACATCTTTGTTTTTTTCAGCTTTCGCAATAATCTTTTTTGTAACTTTCTCAATTGCCTGGTATCTTTCCAGGTCGGTCATCTTATCATCGACAACGCTCAAAATCCTGTTGGTAACGGTCTCGAAAGATTTGGTAACATAGGCACTGTATCCTATAGCTGGAAGCTCCTCCGCTCTTGTTTTGGCATAAAATCCATCTGTAAGATAGTTATGTTCAGTGGTGCTCTGCTTCTGCATTGCTGAAAAAACAACGTGATGATTGGTGACAAAAAGCCCCTCCGGAGATACAAAAGAGCCGCTACCTCCCATCCTCACCACCGCATCCGCAAGCCCACCCCCTTCTGGATCGTAGATATCCTCAGGATCAAGTTCCAACCCCCTTGATTTCAGTTTATCAACAGGAAGCTTATCAATCGAATCCAAAAGCCACATCCCCTCATCCGCTGGGGCGTTAAGAGATAAAAAACCTAAAAGAAATATGACGGAAATAAAGAGTTTGATAATTTTACACATAGAAAGACCTCCGTTTGAAACTTATCTTAAAGATAACAATTTTAAGGGGATAAACAAGGAATAATCTTCTATCATAGATATAATTTGCACATCACTTACCTAAACTACCTATTTTTTGCCGGACTTCCGTCTAGTTTTTCCTTTATCTTTCTAACTTATTCGAATCTTTCGAAACCCATGATTTTTTTCTTCGTAAATTAAATAAGGTGTCGATAAAAATATCTTCTCCTCCTGAGGGAGATATTGTTGTAAACGTTTGAATCAAAACCTAATGTGAGGACCACTGAGCCTACACAAATAAATTATTGATTGAATCAGAATAGGTTAAAACCAACTAATCGGTTTTAAACTCAAACTTTAAAGATGAAAACAGAGGAACAAAACAAGAGTTTCAAAATTAAGCACTGGTGGCACTGGATAGCTGGCTTTCTGGCGTTTCTATGGATTTTGCTCAGAAGCGGAACCAATCCCAGGCGCCTGAACTATCCCTGTCAGCGAGCTGCAATACCTATTGCTCTAAATTGGCTTCTGGCAATAATTGCGTTTTTCGGCGGGAGCTTTCTTTTACGAAGATATGCCAAATTCTGTGGCTTGGCTATTTTGATAGTAGGAGTTGTGTGGTTCGTAGGATCGTTACCTGAATTTACCAGATCCGAGGTGAACCTCCTATCATCTCTACCAGTATGGGAAGTTGTTGATCCAATCTCCACCGTCTTCGTTTTGGATTCCATCCCCCCCACAACCGGTTCTCTGGCTGCTGGTGACGCAAGCGTTCCGGACGAGTATTTACCCGATCCCACAATCGATACACTACTTATGATGATGCAGACCAAAGATATTTTTCTACATAAGACCTCGGAACAGCCTTCAGGTATCGTGGGGGCGGACAATGTTGTGATCATCAAGGGGAATTTTCAGTGGAACAGCAGAAATACCACCAGCACCGACCGGGTAAAAGGGTTGATCTGGCAGATTCTGCAACATCCTGAAGGATTTTCCGGCGAAATCTTAGTCTGCGACAACACCCAGGACATCGGAACCGGAATAAACCAGAGTGACAATAATTCCGAGGATACCGACCAATCCATCCCCGATGTGGTGAATACATTTTTTTCCAAGGGCTATCCTGTATATTATCTGGATTGGAATTTTATCTGGGATGCAGTGGCATCCGAATATTCCGAAGGTGACTACGATGACGGATATGTGTTTGAAGATCCTACAAAAATATCTTACCCCAAATTCCGCTCGCCTTCTGGTAATTATTACATTTCGCTGCGCTACGGTGTCTGGGATTCTGTCTCTTCTGCCTATGATTCTTCTCAACTTTGTATAATCGACTTTCCGGTGCTTAAAGCCCACAGCTGGGCAGGCGCAACCATTGCGGTCAAGAACTGGATAGGGGTGCTTACCACTGCCTACGCCACTCAACGCTTCGGGGGCTTCAATCAAATGCACAACGACTATTTCTTTGGAACCTATGCCCTGGTCGCCCGGGTGATGGCTGTGACCTATCCCAGACTGACTATCGTGGATGCAGCCTGGACCACTACTTACGGGCCAAACAACCTTACTTGGGTGGAAAATACCAGGATGCTGGCGGCTTCCACCGATCCTGTTGCTGCGTCATGGTATACGGCAAAATTTATGCTGACCCCTATCGCACGTTATCCATACCAAACAAACCCTGACAACACGGGAGGCAGCTATGGTATAAATTTAAGTGGCTGGACAATATTCTTGAGCGATTCTGCGGGCTTCCCGTGCACAAAGGATTCATCTGAAATCTCTGTTTTTGATCGGGGGGTTTTGCCACATGACTTTGTTTGCGGCGACGCTAATGGTGATATGGAAATTAATCTATCTGACCCCATATGCCTTGCCAATTTCTATTTCGGAAAACCCTGCTCTATTGTTCCTGAGGCATCTGACGTCAACTGTGATAGCCTTATAAATTTGGGGGATGTGATAAATATCGGTAAATATTACTTTGGAATTCCGGGAGTTGATTTGGACTGCTGCCCTTGATCGTTGTCTACTAAACAGTGTTGTTATGGCGCGGTACCCCCTTACCCCACCAGTATTTCGGTCAAGGGTAGCGAACCCTTAACCAACCTCAGCAAGCATCCCCACCCTTACCTCAATATGAAATATTATCCCTTTATTTTCAGGCTGGAAGCAAGATAGATTTATAAATTCAGATCGTTTGGCAAGGCAGGGAATTCTCCCCTTGTCCCCCTCTTTCTGGGATGTTATGGCGGGGTCCCCCTCCCCCGCCACATTTCGGTCAAGGGTGAGGGCACTCTTAACCAACCATAACAGGTATTTCAACCTTGCCCTAAAAATGGGATTAATATTTCTATTCTTAAGTTACGAGCAATCGGTCCTGATACTGACGCACTTTTTAGTCGGTAAAAATTCTTGATCTACCCACCCGGAGGGCTTTTATTCCTTGAAGGAAATTTCCGCAAACCAGATTCTTTTTTTGTTTTAAAACAAAATTTTTCGAAACCTAAATTCTATTCCTGCGTAAAGCAATATAAGGTGTCTGGAAAAACCTCTTCTTCTCCAAAGGAAGGACAGCTATGATGATGCTTCAGAGGTAACCTGCCCGGCTGAAGTTACAAAGATTGTCGGGCAGGTTCTTTTTAAGCTAAAATAAACCTAATCCAAAAGCGGGAAGTTGAATTCAAAATCTCAAGGTTTGAACCGGTTGTTACCGGTGAAAACGAGCCTGAGGATGAAAAAACCACCAATGAGTAAAAATATTTTAAAGTTCGTTGAAGCTCTACAGTGAAAAGTGGATTTCCCGAAAAAGTGCTTTTTTAATACTATTCTTAATCTATGTATCTGCTGAATCTTCCAATTCAGCGTAAAGCTCTTTTAACCTTTCTGACAGCTCCTCTTTTTTTTGATTCAATTCCAAAAGCTTCTGCCAGTTAGTATAAACATCTTTGGTGAGTAGCTTAAAATCCACATCCTTTAATTCTTGCACCACTTTATGAATATCCTCATTTATCTCCTCTGGACTTCTCTTCTTTGGTTTGGGTTTTGGCTTTACTATCTTTTTTTGATCCTTTTTCTCCTGTTTTTCAAGCTCTGAAAGCTTCTTAGCCTGTTCTTTTTGCTTTTTCTTTTTCTCCTCGTAATCGGAATAATTTCCCAGGTATTCTTTTAAAATTCCATCCTCAAAAGCATAGATTCTGTGAACGATCTTATTGAGAAAGAAACGGTCATGCGAGACAACCAGAAGGGTTCCCTCGAAATCTGCCAAGGCATCCTCCAGAACCTCCCTGGAGGGTATATCCAGATGGTTGGTCGGCTCATCCAATATCAGGAAATTGGGCTTGGACAGAATTAGCTTTGCTAAAACCACCCTGCTCTGCTCCCCACCGGAAAAGCTCTTTATCTTTCGAAAAACATCCTCACCGCAGAAAAGAAACCTTCCCAAAAAACTCCTCAATTCTTCCAGGAACATTCGGGGATTCACCTTCCACAGCTCATCCAAAACCGAACTCTCCACATCCAGCCCCTGGTGCTGTTGGTCATAATAGCCCGCCTCCAAATTTGAGCCGATATTCACCTCACCGGAGGTAGGCTCCTCCTCTCCCAGAAGGATTTTCAGAAAGGTGGTCTTCCCGCAACCGTTGGGACCGATCAAGCCCACCCGATCGTACCTTTCTATCGAAAAATCTACATCTTCAAACAAACTTCTCTGGTTAAAGTCTTTAGATAAACCCTCGGTCCATACCAGCGCCTTTGAACTGCGCTTGGTCTGAGAGAAAGAGAGTTTCACCTTTTTGGCTTTGGTTTTTGGTTTTTCCAATCTATCTAGCTTCTCCAAAGCTTTCCTGCGCGATTTTGCCTGCTTGGTCTTCTGCCCGGCGATGTTTCTGCGGATGAAATCCTCGGTGCGAAGGATGTACTCCTCCTGTTCTATGTATTCTTTTAGAGCTTTTTCAAGCCTCTTGGCCTTCTGCTTTTGATAGGAGGAGAAATTGCCTGTATATCTTCTTGTCTGGTGACCCTCAAGCTCAACCACCTCACCGATCACCCTGTTCAGAAAATACCTGTCGTGAGATACCAAAATCACCGTTCCTTGAAATTCCGAAAGATACTCCTCCAGCCATTCGGTTCCCTCTATATCCAGATGATTGGTGGGCTCATCCAAAAGCATAAGGTTAGGCTCGAACAAAAGAATCGACGCCAGGGCAGCCCGGTTTTTCTCGCCCCCACTCAAGACGTTTATGCTTTTGTCCAGATCCTCTTTTTTGAAGCCCAAACCAAAAAGCACCCTTTCGATTTTATTCTCAAAGCTGTATCCGCCTTTGTTTTCGTATTCAAGCTGAAGCTGACCATAGTGTTTTAAAAGCCTGCTTGAGTCTTTTGCCGAAGACATCTTCTGTTCCAAATCGTGCATCTTCTCCCGCAGCTTCAAAAGCTCAGAAAAAGGCTTGAGCATCTCATCGAATAAGGTGAGATCGTCCTCAAGTTGATATTCCTGTCGCAGAAATCCTATTCTTAGATTTTTACTTTTTAATACCCCTCCCTTATCCGGCTCCAGCTCCCCGAAAATGATTCGAAAAAGAGTAGTCTTCCCAGCACCATTCGACCCCAAAAGCCCTATCTTTCTTTTCTCCTCGATCTGCCAGGAGATGTTCTTTAACACCAAATTATGACCAAATGATTTGGATATGTTTTTTAAATTAACCAAGGTCATATAGGTTTACTTTTATTTTCGCTAAAAATAATAAAGTGTCTAAATCCAACAAAATGTAAAAGTTGGATTACTCGATACTATTATTGATACGGAAGTTTACTCAGTCAAAGCGAATTACTGAGAAATGGATATTACAAGTTGTAACTTTGAGTGCACAGCTCAAATTCAAACATGCCATCTGGATGTGGTGGAATTTTAACCACTCCATCTACATCCTTACCCCCCTTTCTCAGAATTTTGCAGTACCCGATACATGGTATCGCCATCAATAGTAGTGATAATCTCGGGTTGAGGCCTTTGTGCCTAAGCCTCTCTTAAAGCCCAAACCACTACCATAATTCCAATTATTCCTAAAGGAACTATTATTTTCATCTCTAACTTGCGTATTCGACAGCTTCTCTGTTTTAAAGTTTGGTTCTTCTCCAATTTAGTTGCTACAGTTCTTGATAAGAGGAATAGATTTATAAATTTAGATCGTTTGGCAAGGTAGGGAACTCACCCCCGATCCCCCTCTCTTGTTAAGAGAGGGGGAATGAAAAGGGGTGAGTACAAGTAATCCTGTTTGTTTTCCATATATCAGCGGGCATAAAGGATTGAAAACTTTAGTATGAATGCTTCGCACCAGCCATTTCTTAGCAGCTCTTTTGGAGAAGACCTTAAAGTTTTAAATACCTATGAATAGACATTTTCTAATTCTTGGGAATACATTATTATTATTAACCAATGGAGTATTTGTGGATGACTGCTTGATGTTTCTCCATAAAAGATCATATAGAATACCCTATAAAAAAAATCCCTTGTGGTTTTTCCGATACATTAAAGATCCTGCAAAGGGGAATATATCCTCCGATCATTTTCAAATTCTATTTTCTCAAGCAGCGCCTTGAACTTCGGATCCGAGTTTGTGATGGTCTTTTTTAGCTCACCTGTCCTTTTAGTGTACTCCTACCCATTCTTCTTCAGCGCGTAATCGATCGCCTCATCCAAAGTCAGTGCTCGACCTTTGTCCCACTCTTTAGCGAAAGCTTTTTCACCCATTGCCGGGCGTGTGTGGGAGATAGCTGTCTCAAGTTTCTTCTGTTTAGCAGGAGATGTCGGCACATTTATCTCCTCGCGTAAAGACCTCGCCGCTCCGAGGAGTCGCGCAGCTCGCACCAGCTCTTTCTGGGTAGTGGCCAGTGCTGCCAATCCCTCAAGCGAGTCTGCGATATCTATCCGGTCACCAAGCTTCTGTCTTATCACCAAACTCTGGGAATGGTGAGTATGTGCTTGATTGTATTGCCCTTGCCTTATAGCCAGCTCGCCCAAGTTGTATAACGATTCTGCAATTCCCATAGGGTCCTGCCGTTCGCGTCGGTTCTTCAATGCCTCCTGGTGATATTCGTGTGCTGTGGAATAGTCGCCTTGATGTTCTGCCACTACCCCTAAGCTATCTAATGAATCAGCTATACCCATTGTATGCTCTACTTCCCGAAAGAGCGCCAGACTCTCTTCGTAAGCAGTGCGTGCTTGAGCATAGTTGCCCAGGCTGAGGTAAAGTTCTCCCAAGTTATGGAGCGAAACCGCGATGGATCTTCGATCCCTGCCCTTACGCCTGATTGCCAGGCTTTTTTCGTGGTATTGTCGTGACCGGTCATAATTACCTAGTTGCATCGCGACAGCGCCTAAGTTGTTAAGTGTCTCAGCAATCCTCAAGCTGTCCCCTAACTCCTGCCTGATCGACAGACTTTCCTCGAGTAGCGAGTGTGCTTGTTTGAAATCGCTCTGCCAATAGGCCAACCATCCAGCCCAGGCCAGTGCTCTGGCGCGGGCCTCTGTTCTCCCAAAGGCATCTGGACGTCCGAGAACCTCTGTCAAAAGACCACGCCCCTCGCTCCAATGCCCTCGGACATACCAGTAGCGTCCCAGTGCACCTGCCATCTGCATAGCCAGCTTTATATTCGCATCCTTTCCGAAACAGCTATCCAGTGCCGCACGCAGATTCTCATTCTCCGCATCCAGGCGCAAAGCCCAAGACCTCTGCTCCGACCCGGTCAGTTGGCGAGCCGATTCTTCGGCCAGAGCTAGAAAATAGTCTCGGTGTCTCCGCTGGATTTGCCCGGTCCCCTCTTTCTCCTGCAAACGGTCCCGGGCATACTCCTGCACCATCCCCAGCATCCGATAGCGTCCCTTAACACCCCCTCCTCCAAACTCCGGTCCCATCTCCACCAGTGATTTCTCGACCAAACGGGAATGCAAATCAATAACTGCCTTCTCCTCAATTCCGTCCCCCGCGCACACTGCCTCAGCTGCATCGAGTGTCCAACCTCCTGCAAACACCGAAAGGCGATAGAAAAGCCTCCGCTCGGGCTCGGTTAGGTGGTCGTAGCTCCAGTCGATCAGAGCCCGCAGGGTCTGATGGTGAGGAAGCCGGGTTTTGCTACCATCAGTTAGCAAGCTGAAGCGATCGTTAAGGCGTTTGGCAATTTCCTCTACAGTCAGCACACTGACCCGCGCCGCACCCAGTTCAAGTGCCAAGGGGATGCCATCTAAGCGTCGACATATCTGTGCGATGGCCTCGGAATTCTGATCGGTGAGACCGAATCCCGCTCGTGCAGAGCTTGCCCGCTCGATAAAAAGCCGTACCGCTTCTATCTGGCGCAGCTCTTTCAACGATAGACGGACATCCGATTCGGGGATCGCAAGCGGAGGCACATGGTAAATCACCTCTCCTATGATCCCCAGCCCCTCACGGCTAGTTGCAAGAATGCGAAGCTCCGAACATGCACGGAGTAGCGCTTCGGCCAGCGCTGCGCATTCATGGACCAGATGCTCGCAATTATCGATGACCAGCAAAAGTTTCTTCCCCTTCAGATAATCGATAAGGGTCATCTTCAGAGGACGGTTGGGCTCCTCCTTCAACCCCAGAACAATGGCTACCGTCTGGGGCACCAGAGAAGGATCGACGAGCGACGCCAGCTCTACCAACCACACACCATCTGGGCAATCCTCGAGGAGATCCCGCGAGGCCTCAATCGCCAGCCGAGTCTTGCCACAGCCAGCGGTCCCGGTGAGAGTCAATAACCGATTCTCACCCAAAAGCCGCTTAATATCCGCTATCTGCCGATCTCGACCAACGAAGCTGGTTAGCTGAAGAGGGAGATTGTTTGGTTTGGAATAAGTTTCCACTGTGGATATCGTGGCTCCGGCAACGGTGCTCCCCTTGAGGGCCTTCAGATCCTTCAACATATCGACTGCGTGCTGATAGCGTTTCTCTGGAGACTTGGCCATCGCCTTGCTGATAATCCGTTCCAGCTCCATGGGTATGCCCTTGCGCAAAGCAGAAATCGGCTCTGGCTCCTCGTTCAAAATGGAATAGATCATAGCCTGATCATACTCTCCTCTGAAAGGCAATTGCCCGGCGAGCATCTCATAAAGAACAACGCCCAGTGACCAGATATCTGTTCGGTGATCAACCTCTTCTCCAAGCGCCTGCTGGGGGGACATATAGGCCAGGGTACCCGAGACTGTTCCTGCTTTTACCCTCCTGTAATCTCCCGCTAACTCTGCCAAACCAAAATCCACAATCTTCACCACCCCCTCGTTGGTGATCATCAGATTAGCTGGCTTGATGTCCCGATGAACAATTCCCTTCTCATGTGATTTGGCCAGACCTAAAGCTACTTGAATGGTAATGTCGACAGACTTCTCCACCTTGAGCGGTCCTCGTTGAAATTTCTTTTTTAAGGTCTCACCCTCATAGAAAGTCAAAACCATAAACATCTGACCCTCCTTGGTCTGGTCAATTTCATGAATGATGCAAATATTGGTATGATCAAGGGACGATGCTGCCTGCGCCTCCTGGATAAAGCGCTCTTTTGACTCCGGATCGCGGCTCAACTCCGGTGGCAGAAACTTCAGTGCTACAGTGCGTTTGAGCTTCAGATCCTTACCCTTATAGACCACCCCCATGGCTCCACCACCGAGCTTTTTCAAAATTTTGTAATGAGAAATTTTTTTACCAATCATTTTGCCATTTTGAATAAAGATTATTCTATTATACTTATATACATAATAGAATAAAAATTTTTCAACTATACTGAACTATTTCCCAATTCACCCAAAAATCAGCGAGGTGTTGGTGGTTCGGGTCTGGGTGGAAATTCCTTCGGATCGGTCTGGAGCTTTTTGGTTATATATTCTATGGCTTGGTCAAGCTGGTCATCGTAACCTAAAGCAAGCCTTGTGGGTAAATTCTCCACCTCTGTGTCCGGCTCCACCCCGTAGTTCTCCATAACCCACTCTCCTTCCAGGCTGTATATGGAAAATTCCGGAGCGGTATAATAACCGCCGTCAACCAGGGGACGGTAACCCCGGATACCTACCACTCCTCCCCAGGAGCGCTTGCCCATAAGGGGACCGAGCCGGTATTCCCGGAAGAAATAGGGAAAGTAATCCCCATCGGAACAGGAGAACTCATTTAGAAGGGTTATCATATGGGCATGGATTCCCGCACCGGGCGCCGGACCCTCGTCGAAGGTTCTGGAGGCACCCATGGCAACCACAATTCTTCTCAACCTCTCCAGGATAAGTCCGGAGACGAAGCCACCCCCGTTATAGCGGACATCGATTATCAAGCCGGGCTTACGAAGCTGGTGATAGAACATCTTGGTAAAGCGCACCAGACCGAAGCTGTCCATATCCGGAAGGTGGATATAACCTATCTTTCCACCGGATACCGAATCCACCTTCTCCCTTCGGTCCTCCACCCAGTTAAAGTAGCGAAGGGTTTCCTCGGATGATATCGGTTTGACCGTAACCTCACGTGCCCCCTCCATCGTCGGCTTTGTGTTGACCATAAGGGATATGGTTTTCCCCACAGTGTTCTCGGTTAAAGAATAAGGATTGATTGAACCAGTGAGCTCTTTGCCCTCGATGGCTAAAATATAATCTCCGGATCCAACATTAATACCAGGGTCCAAAAGAGGTGACCTCAGTTTCTCATCCCAGTTCTCACCCTTGAGGATGCGGGCAATTTTGATCCGGTTGTTTTTCTCATCCACTTCGAAATCCACCCCTAAAAGACCCACTTCGCTTGAGGGAATCTTGGGCTTGTCCCCACCACCTATGTAGGTATGGGAGCAGCATAGCTCTCCCACCATCTCCCCCAGAACATAGCTAAGATCGTAGCGGTGGGATACATACGGCAACAAAATCCCGTATCTTTTTCTCATCTTTTTCCAGTCCACCCCGTGCATGTTCTCGTCGTAGAAGAAATCCCTCTCCATCCTCCAGACCTCATCGAATATCTGCTTGTACTCAGCCTTGCGTTCAAGACGCATCTCCATTTTGGACAGATCCAGCATGTTATCCTCGAGTTGGGCTTTCTCCCCTGAGGTTTTGATTATGTTAAAGTTATCCTTCTTTTTCAAAAGCATCATCTCACCCTTGGATGAAATCCTATACCCGGAAATATCTGAAGTAAATAGATGATCCTTTTTCTCCTTCGTGTCGTATTTATGCAATTCCCTTTCACCAGTTCCCACCTTGCCTTGCAGACCGTAAATTGGATAAGCGGTGTAAAAGACCGCTCCAGAGATGGCACTGATATCCCCGTAATTTCCAGCTGGAAGGTCAAAAGCCACCTGCCTATGATATATTCCATCGAAATCTATTTTAACTTCAACTGGTTTTTCTTTCTTTTTCTTATCTTTACCTTCTTCCTTCTCCTCATCCTCTTTTTCTTCCTTTTCACCTTCCTTTCCATCCACCTTCACCTCGTCACTTTTAGGTGCAAAGGGAGATTCCTCATCTGCTGATAAGACTACAAGATATAGATTGGTTATAGAACTGTTGACGAATTCGAATTCGTAGTCACCCAGGATGGGATTGAAATTTCTCTCCGAAAGGAAATAAAGGTATTTGCCATCCGGATCGAAAACCGGTGAATAGTCGTGGGTGAAACCCGGGGTTATTTGTTGAATTTTGTTGTCCTCAAAAGAATAGATGAAAATAGCTGCTATTCTGTTTTCTCCTGTTTTGGAGTAAGCTAAGTATCTACTGTCAGGAGACCAGGAGTAATTGCGGATCTCGTTTCGGTTGGATTTATCTATCTGATAGAGCTTTTTTGTTTCGATATCCAGATAGTAAAGGAAAAGCTCTTTATCTGAGAAGACCAGCTTTTTGCTGTCCGGTGACCAGGCTGGTTGGTAGCGATGGCAGTAACCCTCGGTGGTCAACCTGATCTTTTCTTTTCCATCCTGAGATATTATATAAAGCTCCTCCTCGCCGGTGCTGTCTGAAATATAAGCTATCCATTTTCCGTCCGGTGACCATCTGGGAATCCTCTCGTTGGAGCCGGACTGGTTGGTGAGATTGCGGGTATTTCCCTCCTTGGCGGGAACGGTAAATATCTCGCCCCGGGCGCTGAAGACCGCTCGCTTGGCGTCCGGTGAGATGTCAAACCCTCTTATTTTATCCGAGACTCCGACGAACTCGGTTCTTACCATATTACGATCAGTGGTAATCTGTATCTCCACTTTATGTAAAGCTTCTGAGGGAAGGTCGAGCACAAAGAGGTAACCACCATTCTCAAAAGCAATTCCATCGGGACCCAGGCTGGGCCAGCGGACATCGTATTCGGTGAAATCGGTTACCTGGCGTATTTTTTTTGTATTGGTATCGTAACAGAATATATTCAAAGTTCCGGTACGGTCGGAATTGAAATAGATTTTGTCCTCAAACCACATGGGCATGTTGTCGGAACCCTCCCAATTGGTAATCTTTTCGGCATCGTAGCTTTTCAAATCGAAAATCCACACGTCCTGTTGCATTCCTCCTTTGTACCTTTTCCAGGTTCGGAAATCCCTGTATATGGGACAATAAGTAGCTTTTTTCCCATCCGGGGAAAGGCTGGTGAATCCTGCAGGCTTCATCGGCAGAGGCTCTGGCAAACCACCATCGATATCCACAAAATAGATCAGACCGTCCCACCAGTCGTTGGTTTCCTTGCGCGATCGGAACATCACTTTCCTGCCATCAGGATGCCAACCCAAAACCAGGTTCTCCGGACCGAAGCGCTCGCTGGTCCTTTGAATCCCAGGATGATAGGTCAATCTTTTGGGCTCCCCACCTTGAACCGACATAAAATACACTGCCATGTCCCCATCATACTGACCGGTAAAAGCTATCATTTCCCCATCCGGTGAGAATTTGGGAAAAAGCTCAAGACCCTCATGACTGGTCAGTCTTATCGCCTGGCCGCCCTGGCGGGGAGCAACATATATGTCCCCGGCATAGGCGAAAGCTACCCTGTCCCTGCTCACATCTGGAAACCTTAAAAGCCTTGCTTCCTCAGCAAGAACCCAACTGCTCAAAAAGAACATCCCCACGGAAATAAAAAGAAAAAACCTCTTCATAAGACCTCCGATTTTTATGTTATTAAATCAAAAAAGATTAAAATACATATGTTTTATAGAACTAAAACTCAGTTTTTGTAAACCAAGCTATATTATAATAAAAATGAATGGCTTTCGCAACCTAAATCCTGGCTGGAGAACGTTTGCAGCGCATCTTGCATTGAATTTTGAAAATCTAACTGGCAAATCTGTTTGATTTTAACTTCTATCTTTTTTAACTATCCTTTTATACACCTTATTCCAGGAAGATGTTACAAGAAAACTTTCCTCCATATCATCGATCATTCTGAAGAATTTACTTTTTGGCACAGAGAAGGTTAGAAATTCAGCAGGCACGCAGGGACGGGCTGATACGTCGAACATCCCCAGAACGCACCTGGGTCGGGGAGAGTTTTTTTCAAGATAGGGATATTGGATGATCGACCCGCAGCCAGCGGAAAATGGCGCAAATACAAAATCGGGTTCTGTTTCGTCGAAGTTAGCCAGGGTGAAAAGACCGGAGAGAACATCGGCTGAGGCGAAAAATATCACCACCTCAGGCTCATCTGCTTGGTCAAGCTCATCCCATCTTTTGAAAACTATGAATTTAAAAGGAGCCTTAAACCGGGGAAGTTTCTTCATCACCTCCCTGACCAGCTCCGGTGATTTCTTATATCTTTCCCCCTCCAGCTTTCCTGGAATTCCACAGGATAGAAAATACTCGAAGTCAGGAGCGAGCTTTTCTGTGAAACCAGAGTATCTTTTTCCTCCCCCGCAGCCAATGGATTCTAAAGTGAAACACAGAGACTCTCCCATTCTAACCCTGGATAGATCACAGATCAAGCAGCGGTGTCCAGAAGATGGCTTCACCAGCTCTGCAGAGCCCTCCCTGTCAGTATAATAAAACGCAATGGGAAGCTCTGCTCCATTGAAATACTTTTCCCAGAGCTGAAGGAATTTATCCTTTATCTTAGCATCCATAATTTATTTCCTCCGTAATATTTGAGTTCTTAACAAACCTTCTCTTGACTAAGAATCGAAGCAATTTATCAATAATATATTGCAAACAACAAAAGTCAATGCAATTCGATACATTCCTCTCCCATATCACCTCTTTTGATAATGAATCATAGGTTTAGAATAAAGTTAATCTAAGTTATTTAATATATTTCATTTACCGATTATTGACCAAAGTTTATCATTACATAGCCAAAAATGTGCAAAAAATTGGCTAAAACCCTTAATTTTTACTTGACAAAGCAGTAGTATTTTATTATATTGATTAAACAATTTTAGCTGCAAAGCTGAATTGCAACACCCCCACTCCCAGGTCAGGGAGGATCTCTTCTTTTAGATGGCGTCAGGAGCTTCCTCCTGACGCCTTTTTATTTAACTTATTGAAATCATAACCTCATGCTTTAAATATCTTTTTCTTAATTTCCTTTAAGATAACCCGATATACCCACTATTTTCTTTTAGTCATCTTTTATTATTCCTGCAACAACCCAACTGAATACAAAGTATATAATATTAAAGTGGAATATATAAATTCTGACAGGATTCAGTTTTGATGCATGATTTCCAGGAATAAATTATAAACCAAAGACGGGACATTAAGCCCTTCTTATTAGGAGAGATACCAAATGATGAAAAGAACTTATATTAAGAGATGTTTCTTATATGTGGTGATCATTTTAAGTATGAGTTTCTCTAACTCACAGGCTTCTTCATTGAGCATAACCTTTCAGGGGGTGGGCTTGACATTGGGGAACTCGAGGGAAGCGAACGGGATAAGAATCAACTTTATCGACAGCGGAGTGGAAAAGGTAAATGGCTTGAACCTGACCTTGTGGAAGCCAAAGGACAATCTTGATTTTGTAATCAATGGGGCTGCCCTGGGTATAGTGGGACCGGAAGCTATGGAGATAAACGGTCTTGCACTTGGAGGAGTGGGAGTGGTAGCGGAAAGGATCAAAGGCCTTTCCCTGGGAACCATTGGAATCACCACCACCCAAATAAAAGGGATAGCCATCGGGGGAATCGGGATTGCCAATGACGGGCTGGAGGGATTGGCAATAGGGGGGATAGGAATAGCCAACCACGATATGAGCGGAATAGCAATCGGAGGAGTTGGAATTGCGAATCACGATATGAACGGAATTGCCATCGGGGGGGTAGGGATAGCCAATCATGATCTTAATGGAATAGCCATCGGCGGCATCGGGGTGGCAAATAACAACGTGAATGGAATCACCTTGGGGGGCATAGGGGTAGCAAATCAAGACTTAAATGGCATTGCTATCGGTGGCATCGGGGTAGCAAATGAAGATGTAAATGGAATCATAATCGGGGGGGTCGGAGTGGCATCTGAGGATTTGGATGGGGTTGCCATCGGAGGCATCGGTGCGGGATGCCAGGACGTGAAT
>LJUW01000051.1 GCA_001304315.1 candidate division Zixibacteria bacterium SM23_73_2
TATCACCGATAGCATTGGAGAAGGAGTTGCGATTTGCCATCCGGGAGGGAGGCAAGACGGTAGGGGCTGGTGTGGTAACGGATATCATTGAGTAGATTAAGGATCAAAGATCGATTGAGAGAATAGCTTGGATAAGTATAAACTGAATTAGATAAAAGGATAGTTTGATATTATGCCGCGGGAAATTATAACTTTGGCTTGTGAAGGTTGCAAAAGGAGAAATTATACCAATACCAAGAACAAGAAGAAACACCCGGATAGGGTCTCTTACAAAAAGTTTTGTCCTTTTTGCCGTAAGCATACAATGCACAAAGAAACGAGATGAAACCATAGGTGATTTTTTGTATGAAGGTAAAAGGTCTGTAGCTCAATTGGCTAGAGCACCGGTCTCCAAAACCGGTGGTTGGGGGTTCGAGTCCCTCCAGACCTGCTTGAACTAAAATCTTTCATTTTATATGTTTGAGAAGATAAAAAGATTTTTAAAAGAGGTAAAAGTTGAATTGACCAAAGTTACCTGGCTTTCCAAACGGGAGCTTTTGGGTTCAACTGTCATAGTCATTATTTTATCTTTTATTTTGGCAATTTTCATAGGAGTGGTAGATAAGCTTCTGTCGATGATAATGAGTTTTATCTTGAGTTAAACAGGGGTGATATATTTGACTAAAAAATGGTATGTAGCCCATACTTATTCTGGACATGAACTTAAGGCTAAAAAGTATTTGGAGAATGAGGCAACCAATCTGGGCTTAAGTGAAAAATTTGGAAAGATTTTAGTACCTACCGAAACCGTGGTTGAGATGAAACAGGGAAAGCGGAGCACCAAGATGAAGAAATTTCTTCCCAGCTATATACTTATTGAGATGGAACTGTGCAAGGAGACCCAGCATCTGGTTACTTCGAGCCCGGGTATAACCAGTTTCGTGGGGAGTAAGGGAAAACCTGTTCCTTTGAGGGATTCTGAGGTCGAAAGAATCTTAGGTCAGGTAGAGAAAGGGAGAACCAGAGATTATGAAAAAACTCTATTTAAAACCGGGGACCAGGTTAAGGTGGTAGATGGTCCCTTTACCGATTTCACTGGATTCGTTAGCGAGGTTAACGATGAACGGAAAAAGCTTAAGGTTATGGTAAGCATTTTTGGCCGTCCTACCCCGGTGGAGCTGGATTTTTTACAGGTTCAGGCCCTTTAAAAAGAGGAGTCCAAATTGGCGAAGAAAGTAATGGCAACAATTAAACTTCAGATCCCAGCGGGCAATGCGACTCCAGCGCCTCCTGTGGGTCCGGCATTGGGTCAGCATGGAGTTAATATCATGGCTTTCTGCAAGGCTTATAATTCTAAGACCCAGTCTCAGGCTGGAATGATCGTGCCTGCGATTATTACCATTTACGCTGACAGATCCTTTACATTTATCATCAAAACCCCCCCAGCCGCTGTTCTTCTGAAAAAAGCTGCTAAAGTAGAAAAGGGCTCTGGTGAACCTAACCGGGTTAAGGTTGGGAAGGTGACCAGAAAACAGGTTGAGGAAATTGCTAACCTGAAGCTTAAGGATCTAAATGCCTCCTCTTTAGAAGGGGCGGTGAAGATAATTGAGGGAACGGCACAAAGCATGGGAATCGAGGTGGAGGGTTAAATGAGAAGAGGTAAAAATTACCGAAAAGCAAAAGAGAACGTAAAATCCTCGGAGAAGTTTCTGCTTAGGGATGCGATAAAACTGGTTAAGGGAAAAGCATTCGCAAAGTTCGATGAGACCGTGGAGCTATCCGTGAGATTGGGGGTGGATCCCAAATACTCTGATCAGATGGTGCGAGGGACATTGGTCTTGCCCTTTGGCACAGGTAAGAAATTGAAGGTTTTAGTTTTGGCCAAAGGAGAGAAGGAGAAAGAAGCTCAAGAGGCTGGTGCTGATTTAGTGGGCTCGGATGAATACATTGAGAAGATAACTGGTGGATGGAGTGATGTGGATGCTATCGTAGCAACTCCCGATATGATGGGAGCGGTTGGTAAATTAGGGAAGATACTTGGACCCAAGGGACTCATGCCCAATCCAAAATCCGGGACTGTAACCTTGGATGTGGCAAAAGCGGTTAGGGATCTGAAGCGAGGCAAGATAGAATTTCGGGTTGATAAATCCGGCAATATAGGAGCTCCGATCGGTAAGGTCTCCTTCAAGGAGGAGGAGCTGTATGACAATGCCAGGACATTTTTTGACGCCATAAATCGAGCTAAACCCCCAGCAGCTAAAGGTCAATATTTCAAAGGGGCCTTCATCTCGTCAACCATGGGTGTAGGATTAAGGCTGGACACACAATCTATTTTAGCAGAATTAAAGAAGTGATACTATGCTCAAAGAACAAAAAGTTAAAGTAGTTGAGGAATTAAAAGAGAGATTGGAGAAAAGCACAAGCTTTTTTCTGACCGATTTTACCGGTCTTAACGTTGAAGACATAAATCAGTTGAGAAGAGATCTCAAAGACAGGGGGGTGGAATACAGGGTGGTTAAAAACACTTTGTTAAAACTGGCTATTGAGGATCTTGGACTGAAGCAGATTTCGGATTATCTTGAAGGACCAACTGGGGTGGCTTTCGGATACGATGATCCGGTTCTTCCTGCAAAGATTCTGTATGATTTTTATAAAAGGATTGAGAAGCCAAAGATAAAGGTCTTCTGGTTAGAGGAAAAACTTTATTCGGCAGAAGAATTTAAGGATTTTGCAACTCTACCAACCAGGGATGGGCTTCTGACTGAGGTTTTAGGATGTTTGAACTCCCCTCTTGTTAATCTGATTGGGACGTTCGAAGGTGTTTTAAGAGAGTTTGTTGGAACCATCGAAGCCATAGCCAAATCTAAGTCTTAAAGGTGTAAGTTCAATTTATCTGAGGGAATTTTTTGTTTCTCTTTAATTAATAGAAATTAAAAGAACGGAGGTTAAATTTTATGGCTGATCCAGAAAAAGAAAAAACCAAAAAAGCGAGTGATAAAAAAGAAGAGGCACAGAAAAAGACTGAGGTGAAGGAGGAGAAAAAACAACAGGAAAAAACTGAAGCTTCTTCTGAGCAGAAAATAAGTTCTGGCTCGTCCACGATCGATCAGGTTATCTCCTCGATCGAGAAGATGACGGTTATGGAACTTTCACAGCTTTCCAAGGCTTTGCAGGAGAAATTCGGAGTCTCAGCTGCTGTTCCTGTAGCTCAGGCAGCTGCTCCTGCTGGTGGGGGAGCGCCTCAGGCTGGCGCCGAGGAGAAAACCGAATTCGACGTGGTACTCTCCAGCGTGGGAGATAAAAAGATACAGGTTATAAAAATTGTCAGAGAGATAACTGGTTTGGGATTGAAGGAAGCCAAGGATCTGGTAGATTCTGCTCCCAAGCCGGTCAAGGAAGGGGTAGCAAAGGATGAAGCTGAATCGATCAGAAATAAACTTCAGGAGGTTGGAGCTGCTGTCGAACTTAAATAGTTCGTATTAGCATGAGAATCTAAAAACATCTCTTTCTTTGAAAGAATAGTATAAAATCACATCCACGAATTTTAAAGGAGCGTGATTAATTTGTCAAAAGACACAAAAATTGAAAGGATTTCTTTCTCTAAATTAAAAGAAGAAGCAGAGCTTCCTGGGTTCTTGGATATCCAGTTGGATTCCTTTAATAATTTTCTCCAGCTGGATACGGATACGGATAAAAGGGAAAACAGGGGGCTTCAAGCGATCTTCAAAGAGGTTTTCCCGGTTACCGATGTGCATGAGAAATACTCCCTGGAGTTTGTGAAATACATGGTGGGCAGACCCCGTTATTCCCTTTTGGAGTGTCGCGAAAGAAACATGACCTATGGAGCACCACTTAAAGCTACTTTGAGGCTGGTGATAAGAGAGCCCGGGGGAAAGGGAAAAGAGGTCAAGGATATAATTGAGCAGGAGGTTTTCTTAGGTGAACTTCCCTTGATGACTCCCACCGGAACCTTTATCGTGAACGGGGCTGAGAGGGTGATTGTAAGTCAGCTTCACCGTTCTCCCGGGGTGTTTTTCGATGAGGAAATTCATCCTAACGGAAAAAGATTATACTCTGCTCGGATAATTCCTTATCGAGGTTCTTGGATGGAATTCAATTTAGATGTCAACGATATTATGTACGTTCACATCGACACCAGAAAAAAGCTACCGGTAGCGACATTCTTAAGAGCTTTGGGTTATTCCACCGATGAGAAGATCATCGGACTTTTCTATGAGGTGGAGGATTCACCAGTTTCTGGAAAAAACTCCTCCAAACTTCAAGGAAAAATCTGTGCTTCGCCAGTGGTGGATCCAAAAACCGGTGAGATTATATTGTCCTCTGGTGAAACCATAACCGATTCCCTTGTGGAGCAGCTAAAGGATCTAAAGATATCCAAGATCAAAACCATCTCCTCGGATTTATCTCACGATCCCAAAGTCGTAATCAATACCCTTCAGAAAGATTCCACGAAATCTCAAGGGGAAGCTTTATCCAAAATCTATACCCTTTTAAGGCCAGGTGAACCTCCTTCCATGGAAATGGCCATGGGCCTTTTGGAAAGGTTATTCTTCTCCTCCAAAAGATACGACCTGGGTGAGGTAGGTCGTCACAGGATAAATCAGCGACTGGACCTTGAGATCCCCTTAGAAACAACCATCCTTACCAACCAGGATTTTCTTAGCGTAATAAAATATATTTTGAAATTGAGGATTGGCAAAGGAACGGTGGACGATATAGACCATCTGGGTAACAGGAGGGTGCGGAGAGTTGGCGAGCTTTTATCCACTCAATTCTTGATAGGTCTTTCTCGTATGGCAAGAACCATAAGGGAGAGGATGAGTTTGAAGGACAGCGAGGCTATCACACCCCACGATCTGGTAAATGCCCGAACTGTCTCCGCGGTGGTTGAGACTTTCTTCGGTTCATCCCAGCTATCCCAGTTTATGGATCAAACTAATCCCTTAGCCGAGCTTACTCACAAAAGGAGATTATCCGCTTTGGGACCTGGGGGGTTGACCAGAGAAAGAGCTGGTTTTGAGGTGAGGGATGTTCACCATACCCACTACGGAAGAATGTGTCCTATCGAGACTCCCGAGGGTCCCAATATTGGATTGATCGCTTCCCTTTCCACTTACGCCAGGATAAATAAATATGGATTTTTGGAGACCCCCTATCGAAGGGTGAGGAAGGGTAAAGTTACCGATAAGATCGAGTACCTTTCGGCAGATACAGAGGATAAATTTCACATTGCACAAGCTAATGAACCTTTGGATAAGAATGGAAGGTTTGCCAATCCGATCATAAGCGCAAGATTCAGAGGTGATTTTCCTTTAGTTTCACCGGAGAAAATCGATTATATGGATGTTTCCCCGAAACAGTTGGTCTCGGTAGCCGCTGGTCTTATTCCATTTTTGGAGCACGATGATGCTAACCGGGCTCTGATGGGTTCGAATATGCAGAGGCAGGCGGTGACTCTTTTAACCTCGGAAGCTCCCCTCATCGGAACCGGCTTGGAGAAAAAGGCTGCTTTGGATACTAAATCCATGATTCTTGCCCAAAGATCCGGTATTGTAAAAAGCGTAACCGCAGATAAAGTGGTGGTTGAGTACACCGATGAGGACGAAAGTTCTTTTGACCTGGGTGGATATGATGAATACAATCTTGAAAAATTCAAGCGCTCTAACCAAGACACATGTATCAACCAGAGACCTTTGGTGAAAATGGGGGAGAAGATAAAAAAGGGAGAATGTATAGCTGACGGATCTGCCACCGATAGGGGAGAGTTAGCCTTGGGTGCTAATGTGCTGGTTGCCTTCATGCCCTGGAGAGGATACAATTTCGAAGATGCTATTATAATAAGCGAGAAACTCGTAGCTGAAGATCGTTTTACCTCGATCCATATCGAGGAATTTGAGCTTCAGGTCAGGGAGACTAAAAGGGGTGCTGAGGAGATCACCAGGGAAATCCCCAATGTCTCTGAGGAGGCATTGGCTAATCTGGATGAAAGGGGTATTGTAAGAATAGGAGCGGAGATCGAGGCTGGCGATATTTTAGTAGGTAAGGTTACTCCCAAAGGTGAGACCGAGCTTTCACCCGAGGAAAGGCTTTTGAGGGCAATTTTTGGTGAGAAGGCAGGGGATGTCAGGGACGCTTCCCTGAAAGCTCCCCCGGGGATGAAAGGAATCGTTGTTGATACCAAGATATATTCCCGTAAGGAGAGAAATGAAGACTCAAAAAAAGCGGAGAGAAATGAAATATCACGTCATAAGAGAGCTTTTCAGAAAAAGATGGAGGGTTTAAGGGATTTAATGAATATTCGACTGAAGAAGCTTTTGAAAGACCAGTTGGCGAGTACTATAAGGAAAATATCGGATAATTCCGTGGTTTTCAGAGCAGGTTACAAATTCAAGGAGAAGCCCTTGGATGGTATTGATATCGGGGATCTTTTTGCTGAAGATGGATTTACTCAGGATCAAACCATTAACCGCAAAATCGACAGGCTTTTAGGAAGTTATAAAAAAGCGATCTCGGAAGCTCAAATTCATCTGGATCTTGAGCTTGAGAAGATACAAAGGGGTGCTGAGCTTACCCCGGGGGTGGTTCAACTGGTTAAGGTATACATAGCCACTAAAAGGAGGCTTTCGGTTGGTGATAAGATGGCTGGAAGGCATGGAAACAAAGGCGTTATCGCCAGAATCGTACCGGAGGAGGATATGCCCTATCTTCCCGATGGTACTCCCATAGAGATGGTGCTCAATCCCCTAGGCGTGCCCTCGAGGATGAATCTGGGGCAGATTCTGGAGACTCATCTCGGTTGGGCAGGAAAGAAGCTGGGACTTTATTTTTCCAGCCCTATTTTCGATGGTGCTAATCTTCTGGAAGTGCAAAAGGCTTTGGAAAAGGCCGGGTTGCCGAAATCTGGTAAGATTGATGTATATGATGGGAAAACCGGTCAGCCTTTTGATTCTCCGGTGACGGTCGGTTACCTCTATATGATGAAACTTTCACATCTGGTGGATGATAAGATTCACGCTCGTTCCATCGGACCTTATTCCCTGGTTACCCAACAGCCTTTGGGTGGAAAAGCTCAATTCGGAGGCCAGAGATTTGGTGAGATGGAGGTGTGGGCTTTAGAAGCTTATGGTGCAGCCTATACCCTTCAGGAGATGCTCACTTATAAGTCCGATGACGTAACCGGTCGCTCCAGAGTTTATGAGGCTATAGTCAAAGGTATCAATCCCCCGGAACCAGGAGTCCCGGAATCCTTTAATGTGCTGGTTAAAGAACTCCAGAGTCTGGGGATGGACGTGCAACTCATAGAAAATTAAATAACAAACCTTAGGGAGGGTTCGAAGTGCCAGAGACCCAACAAAAAAGTTTAAAAAAACCGTCTGATTTTTATGCAATTAAAATTCAGCTGGCCTCTCCCGAGACTATAAGATCATGGTCTCATGGGGAGGTGACCAAGCCGGAGACAATCAACTATAGATCTTTTAAACCGGAGAGGGACGGTCTTTTCTGCGAGAGGATATTCGGTCCCATCAAGGATTGGGAGTGTAATTGTGGCAAATACAAAAGGGTTAGATTTAAGGGGATAGTATGCGATCGTTGCGGAGTGGAGGTAACTCAATCCAAGGTTCGCAGGGAAAGAATGGGTCTAATTGAGTTGGCTGTGCCGGTTTCACATATCTGGTTTTTTAAGTCTATCCCTACACGCATCGGGTATCTTTTGGATCTGAGTGTCAGAGATCTGGAGAGGATACTTTATTACGAATCCTATATCGTTCTGGATCCGGGAAACACCCATTTGAAATACAAGGAGATCATCTCCGAGGAAGAATATATGGAACTGGAGGATGCGGGCAAGGAGTTTGTGGCTAAGATGGGAGCGGAAGCTGTCCTGGAACTTCTGAAACAGCTGGATGTGGAGGAGCTTTCCATATCCTTAAGAGCTCAGGTCAAAGTGGAAACCTCAGCTCAGAGAAAAAAGGATACTCTCAAAAGGCTGAGAGTGATCGAAGCATTCCGGCAATCGCAAAACAAACCCGAGTGGATGATAATGACAGTCATTCCGGTGATTCCTCCTGATCTAAGACCGCTGGTGCCATTGGAGGGTGGAAGATTTGCCACCTCGGATTTGAATGATCTTTACCGAAGGGTGATCAACAGAAACAATCGTTTAAAAAAGCTAATCGAGATAAAGGCACCCGAGGTCATTCTCAGGAATGAGAAAAGGATGCTCCAGGAAGCTGTGGATGCGCTTTTTGACAACGGACGGCGTTCCCAGTCTGTCAGAGGAGACTCCAGAAGACCCTTGAAGTCCTTATCCGATCTGTTGAAAGGGAAGCAGGGTCGATTCAGACAAAACCTTTTGGGCAAAAGGGTTGACTATTCCGGAAGATCGGTCATAGTTGTGGGACCTGAGCTTAAACTTCATCAGTGTGGTTTGCCCAAAACCATGGCATTGGAACTTTTCAAACCCTTCATCATAATGAAACTGGAGGAAAAAGGATATGTTCAAACGGTTAAATCGGCGAAGAAATTAGTTGAAAAGGAACGTCCTGAGGTTTGGGATATACTGGAGGAGATAATTGTTGATCATCCTATCCTTTTAAATCGTGCCCCTACTCTGCATCGGCTTGGTATCCAGGCTTTTTATCCGGTCTTGGTTGAGGGTAAAGCTATCAGACTTCATCCTCTGGTCTGTCAAGCTTTCAATGCTGACTTTGACGGTGATCAGATGGCAGTCCATATTCCACTTTCCTATGAGGCACTTTTGGAGGCTCGGATTATCATGCTTTCCATATACAATCTTCTTTCCCCCTCCAGCGGAAAGCCCATTGTCGCTCCTACCCAGGATATCGTTTTAGGATGTTACTATCTAACCAAGGAAAAACCAAAGGATAAGGGTGAAGGTAAAATATTTACTTCCACCGATGAGGTTATCTCAGCATATAATTTCGGAGCCTGCGGGCTCCACGCAAAAATTAAAGTCAGGATAAACGAAAAGCTTGTGGAGACCACGGTGGGAAGGGTTCTTTTCAACGAGATCGTTCCTCCGGAACTGGGATTTTTTAATGAGGTGGCAAATAAAGATAAGCTTAGTGATTTGGTGAGTAAAGCCTATTATCAGTTAAGTTACCATAAGACGGCTCTGCTTCTGGATAACATAAAAAAGATCGGATTTGAGTATGCTACCTTAGCAGGGATTACTGTGGGAATAGAGGATTTGCTTATACCGGAGGCGAAAAGATCGCTTATATCGAGCGGAAATAAGGATGTGGATAAAATCAGAAAACAATACGAAAAAGGGATCATAACCTCAGGGGAAAGATACAATAAAGTAATTGATACCTGGACCCACATAACCACTCAGGTTAGCGAGGTTATGTTTGAGAATCTCAAGATGGACCGGAAGGGTTTCAATCCCGTTTACATGATGGCGGATTCCGGTGCCAGGGGATCAAAGGAACAGATAAGGCAGCTGGCCGGGATGAGAGGATTGATGGCCAAACCGCAGAAGAGGATCACCGGACAGGTAGGAGAGATCATAGAATCTCCCATAACCTCCAATTTCAGGGAGGGGTTGAGTGTGATGGAGTATTTCATCTCCACTCACGGCGCTAGGAAAGGATTGGCCGATACCGCCTTGAAAACTGCGGATGCGGGTTATTTAACCAGAAGGCTTGTGGATGTGGCTCAGGATGTGATAATAAACGAGCAGGATTGTGGCACTATCCTGGGTCTGAATATCGGAGCTCTGAAGGAAGCTGAGGAAGTAATTGAGTCCCTAAAAGATAGAATATTGGGAAGAGTTGCCCTGGAGGATGTGATCGATCCGATCACCAATGAGGTTCTGGTCAGGGCTGGCGATGAGATAGACGAGGAGGCGGCTACCCGGATCGACGAAAGCGCCATTGAAACGGTAAGGATTCGCTCGGTTTTGACCTGTGAATCCAAAAGAGGGGTGTGTGCAAAGTGTTATGGCAGGAACCTGGCTACCGGGAAGATGGTGGATCTGGGAGAGGCCGTGGGTGTTGTTGCTGCTCAAAGCATTGGTGAACCCGGCACCCAGCTTACCTTGAGAACCTTCCACATTGGAGGTACAGCCGCCAGAATAGCTGAACAATCTCAGGTTAACGCTCGCATCGAAGGCAAGGTGGTTTTCAAGAACGTCCGGAGCGTTAAAAGATCCAATGGCGACAGCGTGGTTTTAGGAAAGGAGGGGGAGATAAACCTTCTGGACGATCAAGATAGGATGAGGGCTAAATTAAATGTGCCCTATGCGGCTGTTCTGAAAATTGAGGATAATGCTCAGCTGAAAAAAGATGATGTAATATTCGAATGGGATCCCTATATCAACACCATCTTAACCGAAAAAAGCGGTACGATTAAGTTCGTTGACCTAGCCGAGGACGTGAGCTTCCGTGAGGAATTGGATGAGAGCACCGGATTAAGGCAGAGGATCATAATGGAGCTTAAAGATAAGTCCTTAAGACCTCGGATCTTCATCCTCGACGATAAGGGTAAAAAGATTGCTAACTACTCCACACCTACCAGAGCTTACCTTCAGGTTCACCATGGTGATAAGGTGCAAGCAGGTGATCCCTTGATTAAGCTTCCTCGTGAGATCAGCAAGACCAGGGATATCACCGGAGGTCTACCCCGAGTGGCGGAGCTTTTCGAGTCCAGAAAGCCCAAGGATCCTGCAATAGTCTCTGAGGTTGATGGGGTGGTTGAGTTTGGCAAGATAATCCGCGGTGCTACCCAGATATTCGTTCGAGGTGAAACCGGAGATGTCAGGGAGTACCTTATCCCTCATGGTAAACATTTAAGGGTTCATCCTGGTGATGTGGTTAAAGCGGGCGACAGGCTTTGCGAAGGACCCATAGACCCTCATGACATCTTGACCATAAAGGGACCCAATGAGGTTCAGGAATATTTGGTCAATGAGATTCAGGAGGTTTATCGTCTTCAGGGTGTGAAGATAAATGATAAGCATATCGAGGTCATTGTTCGACAGATGCTCCAGAAGGTAAAAGTTGTGGATATTGGAGACACCAACTTCTTGGAAGGAGAACAGGTGGATAAACATCGTTTCAGGGAGGAGAACGAAAGGGTCATTGCCGAGGGTGGTGAGCCAGCTACTTTTCAACCTTTGCTTTTGGGGATCACCAAGGCTTCTTTAACCACCGACAGTTTCATCTCGGCTGCATCCTTCCAGGAAACCACCAGGGTTCTGACTGAGGCAGCTATTAATGGAAAAACCGATTACCTGCTGGGATTGAAGGAGAACGTGATCATCGGGCATCTGATTCCTGCTGGAACCGGATTGGAAAGATACAGGGAGATTCAGATAAAGGAGGAGAAGGAGGGAAAACCCATAGAAGAAGAGGAAGAAGTGGTGTTGAAGGAATGAGCATGTTGAGAATGATTTTTAGTTTGAAAACACGAAATGGCAAAGGATAATTGAATCTCAAGTGGAAGATTTTTTTGAATTATGTAAAATAACTGGCTGAAAGAGTAAGTGAATATTAAAGATTTGTATTAGCACCTTTGGAAAGAACTTGACAACAACAGAATAAAAATTATTTTAAAAACTATGTGAAAATCCAGGAGGTAAATTGCCAACGATAAACCAGCTGATAAGAAAAGGCAGAAGGGATTTAAAAAGAAAATTGAGCACTCCAGCTCTCAGTGGCTCGCCTCAGAAAAGGGGAGTTTGCACCAGGGTTTACACCTCTACTCCTAAGAAACCGAATTCGGCATTGAGGAAGGTTGCCCGGGTGAGATTGACCAGCGGAGTGGAGGTAACCTCTTACATACCAGGCGAGGGCCATAATCTGCAGGAACACTCCATTGTACTGATCAGAGGCGGCAGGGTTAAGGATCTGCCCGGAGTCCGGTATCATATTATAAGAGGGACTCTGGATACAGCTGGAGTGATGGATAGAAAACAAGGAAGATCCAAATACGGAGTTAAAAAACCCAAAAAATAATCTTTTGGATCCGATTTAAATAACTGTTTTTGAAAGTTACTGATAAACACATAACCATGGATAAAGAGAGGTAGAAGATTTGCCCAGAAGAAGAAAAGTAATCAAAAGAGAAATGCCTCCAGATAAGAAGTTCAACAGCCTTCTGGCTACTCGTTTCATAAACAATCTTATGAAAAAAGGCAAAAAAAGCTTAGCTGAAGGAGTGTTTTATCAAGCCATTGAAATAGTGGAGAGGAAAACCGGACAGCCCGGGATGGATTTGTTTGAAAAGGCGATTAATAACGTTAAACCCATGCTGGAGGTTAAATCAAGAAGAGTCGGAGGAGCGACCTATCAGGTCCCGGTGGAGGTTCGACCTAACCGTCGAACTGCCTTGGCAATCAGATGGCTGATTCTTTATGGAAAGGAAAGAGCAGGAAAAAGTATGGCTGAGAAACTCGCCTCGGAATTTATGGCTGCCTCCAAAAACGAAGGAGGAGCTATAAAGAAAAGGGATGATACTCACCGGATGGCAGAAGCGAACAAAGCCTTTGCTCATTTTAGATGGTAAAAAAACGTCAGGAAAGATTTTGGCAAAAGAAAGGTAAAGATTTTATATTGTCTCCATTTATAGTGGAGGATATCCGAAAGGTTACGGGAGTGCATTTTTATGATGAGGGATTTCCCTTTGAGAAAGATTCGAAATATTGGTTTGATGGCTCATGTCGATGCGGGAAAGACAACCACTACCGAGAGGGTTCTTTTCTACACCGGAAAGACCCACAGGATGGGAGAGGTGGATGATGGTGCTGCAGTGATGGACTGGATGGATCAGGAAAAAGAAAGAGGTATAACCATAACCTCGGCTGCAACCACCTGTTATTGGAACGACCACCGGATAAATGTCATCGATACTCCCGGACATGTCGATTTTACCGCTGAGGTAGAGAGGTCGTTGAGAATACTGGATGGTGCCGTTATCATTTTTTGTGGAGTCGGAGGGGTCGAGCCCCAGTCTGAAACAGTTTGGAGACAGGCTGAACATTATCGGGTTCCCCGGATTGCCTTTGTTAATAAACTGGATCGGGCAGGGGCTGATTTTGAGAATGTGGTAAAGAAGATCAGAGAACGTTTGAGCGCTGTGGCTGTTCCGATTCAAATGCCAGTCGGCTCAGGGGATATGTTTACCGGAATAATAGATCTTTTAACTATGACCTTCAGGGTCTACAATGAGGAGACTTTGGGCGCAACTTATGAGGAGTATCCTGTGCCTGTGGACCTGATCGAAAGATGTAAGGTTAAAAGGGATCAGCTCATCGAAACTCTTTCCGATTACAACGATAGTTTGGCTGATAAATTTCTTAACGAGAAACCGATTCAGATCGAGGAGTTGAAAAGTGCTTTGAGAAAGGCAACGATAGAGACCAAGGTGGTGCCAGTTTTGTGTGGTTCCGCCATCAGGAATAAGGGCATTCAGAAACTTATTGATGCGATCGTCGATTACCTCCCCTCACCCGAAGACCTTCCGGAGGTTTTTGGTTTCAATCCCTATACCGGCAAGGAGGAGAGAAGAGCTGCTTCCGATTCCGAAGCTCTCACCGCATTGGTCTTCAAGATAGTAAGCGATCCCTATGTGGGGAGATTAAGCTATATCAGGGTTTATTCAGGGATGTTCAGAACCGGAGAAGTGGTTTTTAATGCCAGTTCCAAGAAGAAGGAAAGGATCGGGAGGATTTTACGGATGCACGCTAATAAAAGGGAGGAGATCTCCGAGGTTTATGCTGGTGATATTGCGGCCTGCGTGGGTTTGAAATGGACCTATACCGGAGATACCCTGTCAGATAAGAGAAAACCTTTGGTTTTGGAGATGATGAAATTTCCTGAGCCGGTCATATCCATCGCCATTGAGCCCAAAAGCCAGGTTGATCAGGACAAGATGTTCGGAGCTTTAAGAAAAATAGCGGACGAAGATCCTACTTTTAAGATTAGGGTGGATGAGGATACCAGCCAGACTATAATCTCAGGAATGGGCGAGCTCCATCTTGAGGTTTTAGTTGAAAGGATGATGCGGGAGTTTAAGGTCTCGGCTAACGTGGGAAAACCACAGGTCGCTTATAAGGAGACCATAAGCCTGCCGGTTGAATCCCGGGGAGAGTTCATTCGGCAGAGTGGAGGGAGAGGACAATATGGAGTGGTGAAGTTAAGGATTGAGCCCTTGCCCCGGGGAGGTAGATTCGTGTTCGAGAGCAAAATCGAGTCCGGGGTAATTCCCAAGGAGTTCTTACCCGCGATCCAGCAGGGAGTAAAGGAGGCTATGGAGAATGGCTCTTTGGCTGGTTATCCGGTTATGGACATCAAGGTTATTCTTTTGAATGGATCATATCATGAGGAGGACTCCACCGAACTTGCCTTCAGGATCGCAGCCTCTATGGCGTTGCAGGATGGGTTGAGAAAAGGAGAACCCAGACTTCTGGAGCCCTTGATGAAGGTGGAGGTAATAGTGCCGGAGGAATATATGGGTGAGGTAATGGGGGATCTGAATTCGAGAAGAGGGAAGATTTTGGGAGTTCACCCCAGACCGGATGCCAAGGCAGTTGATGCGGTTGTTCCCCTCTCCGAGATGTTCGGATACGCCACCGATCTGAGAAGTTTGTCTCAGGGAAGGGCTATATATACTATGGAATTTTTCCGTTATGATGAGGTTCCCCAGACGATCTCTGAAAAGATCATAGCGAAAATAAGAGGATATTGATGATATTAAATATTAACGGAGGTTTATAACTATGGCCAAGGCGAAATTTGTGCGGAGCAAGCCCCATGTGAACATAGGGACGATAGGGCATGTGGATCATGGCAAGACCACGTTAACGGCGGCGATAACGATGAT
>LJUW01000123.1 GCA_001304315.1 candidate division Zixibacteria bacterium SM23_73_2
GCGGGGGTCAAGATTCACCATTTTCCCAGCCATATGTTATAACGACTGTCCCATGTTTTTGCTAAAGTCTTTGGCTTTTGCCAAGCCGGTGGTTGCTTCTAATACCGGGAGTATTCCAGAGTATGTGGATGATGGCATCGACGGGCTTCTTTTTGAACCAGGCAATCCTGCTGATCTGGCTGAAAAAATCACCTATCTTTATCGGAAACCTGTTTTGGCAAAAAAGATGGGAGTAGCGGGCCGCTTGAAAATAGAGAATAAATTTTCTTCAGGTAGTTATTATCCTCAACTACTTAAAATCTATCAGAACCTTTTAGAAGGTGATAAGGTTGAAGACAACTACCACCATCAGATCAACTGATTCCTTTCATTTTAGATTGCCGACTCCATTATTATTGTCTAACCCTAACAGAACCGATATTATCTTTTTCCGAAGTACGCTTTTTGAAGAGATGAGGGGATTAAAGATGCAGGGAGGGTTATCTTTAGGAGTTTTTTTGTATTTTAGAGAATTTAATCTTCTTTCCAGCTTTGCTATCTTCTGGCTGAATGATTTTTTAACAAACCTTTAAATCTTAAAAAATAAAGTTTTACTATCAATTAATCCGTTTTTTTTCCGATTTAAAAAGAAAAAAAAGAAAGGAGAGATAATATGAGAAAATATCTTATCTTTTTATCTTTGGTTTTACTTTTTCTTCCCTCAAATTCACCTGCTTATAATGATCTGGGCACCAGCACCCGGGCAACTGGAATGGGAGCTTTCGTGGGAGTTGCGGATGAACCCTCAGGCGTGTTCTACAATCCCGCGGGTCTTTCCCAGCTTAAGAATTTGCAGCTTGGCTTTCTCTATGCTAAAATGACCAATCATGGTTTAGGGAAAAGCGAGAATCCGTATCTTTTCTCCGGAGTGAGCAACTTCTGGCTTTCAAGAAATTTAACTTTGGGTTTAGCTGCACTTCAAAGAGGTTCCTGGGCAGATCCGACCAACATTATCACCAATAACCTCGGCCTTTTGACCTTATCTTACAGCCTCAATTCAAGGATAGCTCTGGGGATGAACAATAAGCTTATGTATAACTCCAACAAAGGCAAAAAGACAGGCTTTGACTTTGATCTGGGAGTCTTGTTTTTCCCTTATAAGAATTTCTCCTTTGGTCTGGTGGGGGAGAATATCCTGGCACAGGATATGACCGATGGCAATTATGGGATTTTCAACTATCCCGAAAGGAATTTCAAATTAGGCTGGGCTTATAAAATTGGAATGGAGAATAAATCCACCCTTGTGGCTTTTGATTTTATCACCAAGGAGAGGACTGAGCCGGAGAAAAGACACTATAATCTTTACAGCATAGGATTGGAGGAATGGATTTCTGCCTTTGGGCTCAGGCTGGGATATACCTTTGGCAGGCAGTACGGAAAAGATTTCAGCCAGCCCTCCTTTGGTTTATCATTTAAGATTAAGGGTGAAAACCCGATCAGGCTGGACTACAGCTTCCAAAAATATCCGTATGACAGCGATAAAACCACCACAGGTGATCACCGGTTAGGCATAGTCTATACCTTTGGAAACCTTAAAAAGCCATTTCTCGAGGAGAGCTCCCAGCCAAAAAAACAGCATATTTCGAAAGATTTCTACCCCGAAAGGAAAGCCTCTTATGTTCCTGGCTGGCTGAAGTTCGATCTGGATGTGGAGTTGGATTATCTTTCCTCGGATCAGGGTAGTATGACGATGTTCCTGCTGGAGCCAGAACTTGACTTTAGTGCTAAAAGGTGGAAGATTCTTGTTGCAGAAAAAAAGCCAGAGGATTGGAAGGATATTGGGAATTATCTGGTCAGGACCCTGGAGGGATCCGGTCCCCCGCCCTCCAGTGCGGTATGGGACGGAAAGGATGAGAATCTCCAGAGGGTAAAAAGAGGGAATTATTATTTCTCTTTGGTTTTGTTCGATCAAAATGACCAGAGATGGGCGTCGAGCTGGAAGAAATTCAATCTGAAATGAACCTCCACATCTTTTAGGGTAGGGGGTGTTCCCTCCTTCCCCCCCGCCAAAGGCGGGGGGGAGGAGGGTTTTTTTATTCTTCAGGAACACACAAGGAACTACTTTACTTTTTTGGAATGCAGTCTGTTGGTTGGGGAATTGGAATTCCCCAACCGAGGCTTTGGTGCAGGAAATCCCCGGAACGGGTCTTGACGACAATTCCTGCACCAACAAAAGCAGTGCGACAAATTATTATTGCTTTGCAAAAACAAGTTTTTGCATTCCAAAGGAAAATCCTACTTGCAGGGAAGGCGGACTACCCGTTTAAGGGGATGGCTTCGCTCCGCCCGCAATGACAAAGCATCTGTGACCGCCAGGTCCCCAGACCTTGCGGAATAGCCATTCGGGTCAGGGGACCCGAACAGCACAAAGTAATCTCTTTTGTCGAAATTTGAATTTCGACCTACGTTTTTGCCAAGAGCACATAAGAGGATAGCCCAGGTTACATTCCCTTGGCCGGGAAGGCAACCTGGGTGAAACAAAACCCACCTTGAGGGCAAGGTGGGAATACGGGTCCAAGGATATCATTGCGGGCAAAGAGAAGTAATCCCTTTGTTTTATGAGTTAATTGATTTGTGTTATTTCATAAATTAAATATCCGATAAAACGTATATAATATAACATATTTCTTGACAAATCTTTTTTGTCTTATATTTTTAGATAGAATTCTGGGGGATCGTCCAGCGGCAGGACACATGGCTCTGGACCATGGAACCGGGGTTCGAATCCCTGTCCCCCAGCTTTTTATTTTTTATCGAAGAGTTAGATAATCCTCACAAATTCCTGAATAAAAAGAATAATTCTTCATAGGTAATTTTGTTTTATGTCATTGTTCTGAAAAGGATAAGACTTTTGCAGGTTGGTTCTCAAAAGGATTTCTCTTGACTTCACTCGTCCAAATAAATATCTTCAATACAGCAATATGCTGCAACGGACGCAAGAAAAAGGAGGTGATAAAAAATGGCCAAATTTTTAATTGTTCACCAAGTAGGCAAGGAGCTAACCTTGGAAGCCACTAAACCTATTGCTAAAGCCGTGAAGGCGAATCACTCAGTTGATGCATACTGGATCAGAAGTTGGTATGTACGCGAGGAAGGCAAATTATACTGTGAGTGGGATGCAAAAGATGCTGAATCTATACGAAGAGTCATCGATAAAGCAGCTCCGGATTTTCCAACAGAAGGTATCTACAAGCTGGATGATGAGTTCATGATTAACTCAGAAAGCTTCAGATAGATTCCAGATGAAGCCTGAGAGACTGATAAGGGAAGAGATTTAGAAAAATCTGCGATCGCTTAGCCCCTCTGTTCTTTAGGAAGATTAAGAGGGATTTGTTGATTTCATTGTGCTTCGTTCAAATCACCTTCAGCGAAGTTGACAACCGGGTAACAGTTTTATGCGATCTGGTAAGTGGGCATCAAAATTGGAGCCAATTACTACTTCGGAATCCTTGGATTTGAGTTGATCTGCTGCGAGTGGTTCTTATTTAACAAACAACAAAGATCAAAATCCCAGTTTTTTTTAGGCTGGGGTTTCTTTTATATTTATTTTTCAACAGCTTACATCAAAAATTAAACGGCAAAACCAGGAACTGGAATCTTTATAAACTCATCTTCTTTTATCAAAAAAGTTCTAAAACCGTCCACTAAGCTCAGCTATTTCCTTGCCTATCAAGAAGATAGACAACACTCCAGAAAACGTAACTCCACCTTGCCTCCCTGGCCAGGGGAGGGCAAGCTGGGACTACAGAATTCATTAATACGGTAACCCACCTTGCCTCAAGGTGGGTTACCACCCAGGTTGAGGGCAACCTGGGTATACCGGTTAAATATAGTGGGAACTACCTGGGATGCTGATTAAACTTCGTTATCTGTTATAAGAATTCCCCTTGACTTTAAGCTTTTTTACATTATATTCCTATCAAGCGGAATAGAATAACAAAGAGGGAAATAGACATCCACTAAGAGCAAAGAGGAAAGAAAAATGAAAAAGAGTATATTTCTATTAGTGATTTTCCTTTTGGGAAGCATCTCGTACCATAGCAGTGGATGGTTCAGGCAACGTCTATGTAACCGGATACAGTTATGGCAGTGGAACAGACGATGACTATGCCACCATAAAGTATGATGCAGAGGGGAATGAGCTCGGGGTAAGAAGATACAACGGACCGGGGAACTCCTATGATGGGACTAGTGCCCTAGCGGTGGATGGTTCTGGAAATGTCTATGTAACCGGATACAGTTACGGCAATGGGACAGACAATGACTATGCTACCATAAAGTATGATGCAGAGGGGAATGAGCTCTGGGTGAGAAGATACAACGGACCGGGGAACTCCTATGATGCGGCTATCGCCTTGGTGGTGGATGATTCGGGCAATGTTTATGTGACCGGAGGAAGTTACGGCAGTGGGACATTCTCTGACTATGGCACCATAAAGTATGATCCAGAAGGGAATGAGCTCTGGGTGAGAAGATACAACGGACCGGGAAACTACTATGATGTGGTTCATGCTATAGCGGTGGATGATTCTAACAATGTCTATGTGACCGGAAATAGTGTGGGCGAGGGGACAGAGCGCGACTATGCCACGATCAAGTATGATCCAGAAGGGAATGAGCTCTGGGTAAAAAGATACAATGGACTAGGAGATGGCTATGATGAGGCTTATGCCATAGCAGTGGATGGTTCTGGCAATGTCTATGTAACCGGATACAGCTTCAGCGGTGGGACTGACTATGCTACGATCAAGTATGATACAGAAGGGAATGAGATCTGGGTAAAAAGATACAACGGACCGGGAAACGACTTTGATTGGGCTCGTGCCATAGCAGTGGATGGTTCTGGCAATGTCTATGTTACTGGACTAAGTTATGGCAATGGGACAGACAATGACTATGCCACCATAAAGTATGATGCAGAGGGGAATGAGGTCTGGGTTAGAAGATACAACGGAACGGGGAACTCCTCTGATGAGGCTCGTGCCATAGCATTGGATGGTTCTAACAATGTCTGTGTGACCGGACTAAGTTGCGGCAGTGGGACGGACTTCGACTATGCTACCATAAAATATGATCCCGATGGAGACACTATCTGGGTGATAAGATACAATGGGCCGGAAAATGGCTATGATGAGGCTTGTGCCATAGCAGTGGATGGTTCGGGCAATATCTCTGTGACCGGATGCAGTTTCGGCAGTGAGACATCCTATGACTATACCACCATAAAGTATGTTCCATCTTTGTGTGGGGACGTTAATCGAGATAGGTCGATCGATCTCTCTGATCCTATCTGCTTGGCAAATTACTATTTTGGAAAACCCTGTGAAATCGGTCCCTGGGCGTCGGATGTAAACTGCGATACTTTAGCTAACCTTGGCGATGCGATAATAATAGCCAACTACTACTTTGGTAAACCGGGATTTGAGTTGAGCTGCTGCGAGTGATTCTCATTTCGCTAACAACAGAGATCAAAAACTCCAGTTTTTTCAAAGCTGTGATTTTATTTTATAGTTACTTTCAACAGCTTACATCAAAAATCAAACGGCAAAACCAGGAACT
>LJUW01000052.1 GCA_001304315.1 candidate division Zixibacteria bacterium SM23_73_2
ACCATTAATACTCCTCCTTTCTTTTTCAAAGCTTAGATACAGATTAAAAGATTTTTTACTTCACGCATAGGCATCACCTCCGATTAGTAGCCACACAGAATGTGGGTTTGATTGTTATTTTTGAATCAACCATTATGAATTTACTAACCCTCCTGAAATCGAAGCAATGAACACGAACGATAACAGTAATAATTATTAATATATTCCTTTATAAAAAAACGTTCATTTAATCTGCTCTTCTTCAATATTTTTATCCATCTTATACTTCTATCACTTATTCAACGTCACAACAAATTTTGGGGATATAGAGTAGCTCAACTCCCCTCTCCCCTCTCCTGCGTCCTTATACCTCTAATATAAAATATTCATTTTACCTGTCAAGCCTTTTTTGTAGATTAACGCTAATTTTCTCCTATATTTAAGCATATCACTCGCCATGGTATATTTAGACTATTTAGGTTATAACCAGCTTGGTACTATTGTCCCACAAGGGCTTAGTTGTCAGATCTATCAAACACTTCTTTAAAGTTATCTTCTTTTGATGTAACATAAATAAAAAATTTTAGTCTGCCTATAATAGCCAAAGCCATTGCCAGTGTAAGCATTGCAGCTTTTAAAGCAACGCTCTCTCTACATAGTACCAGGGCACTCCTCCTTTCATTTTTCAGGGTTTACTTACAACTTTTAAACATCTTATCGTAAACTATACACATCACCTCCGTCCATTGAGCCACGCAAAGCGTGGATTTTGTTCTTATATTCTCCTCTCGATCTAAAGCCAAACTCGCCCCCCTTTTTTGCGGATAGCAGACGTTTTGATTTTCGCACGCCTGTTCTACTTTTATTTAGGTGTAGCATATATGCCATAGAAATAATTATAATCGATTTGCGCATGTAAAATATTCTCCCATTATCTTACTTTTAATAACTTAATCTAAACTCATCCCCCAAGCGCAATATACAAATCTAAATACATCTGTCAATACAGATAAGTAACGTATCCTTTACGTAGACATAATACGTATAGGGACATCCCCTCTCTATTTAAAATCTGGCATCCACCCCAACAACAGTTAAAGAACATTATCTTTTGAACATTTTTCGTAGAGATTTTACTCGAATTTAGCAACAATTCACCCTTCAAAACTTAGTAATTCCCTGACTTTATTTTTCAATTCCTTCATATTAGATGATTTTATAACATAACCGTTAGCAAGCCAAGCAACCAAATTGTCCTTATAATTCGAATAATCCGAATACAATATGATGCGAATATCATAGTTTTCGGACCGGATTCGTTTCAAAACCTCGATACCGTCTAATAAAGGCATTCTAATATCTAAAATAATAAGATCAAGGTGAGGATTATTGTTAAGGAACTCCAACGCTTCTAAACCAGAGGAAACCGTATGTGTAATATAACCTTCATCACTGAACTCTTTTTCGCACAAGATCCGGTCATTTTCGTTATCATCAACTATAAGTATATTTTTCATTATACTCTTGTTAAAAAGCTCTACTAAGCTTTACTTAAATATAGAAAAATAAAACTATTGGTCAATACTAATAGTTGCCATAGTGATTACGTAACTCTCATACGTAACTATCCATTTCAGAAATCTTAAAGATAAATGCTTTTTTCTGATTACAAAACATAGATTTACGAATTTGAGGAACTACTTATTTCTTAGTCTCAACTCGTTAGAACATAATATGCCTTGTTAAAACAAATTAGTCATCACTTTCTCTTGGCTGGTGCTTCGAAAGCGGTAACGTAAATATTTGTGTGGGAAATTGGCATTTGATTTAGAAAGACAAAAGGTGTAATCTTCACTGAATAGAAGAAAACCATAAATAGAAAGAAGACACCTTATGTTGTTGAAGCAACATGAGTTCTCAAAATTTTGTGATAGATTTAGTAGAAGTCCAGAGGATGTTTTGGGTTATTTTTTTGTTGAGTCAAGACGATTAATATTATATAATATAAATATTACATTGAAATTTTCTCTTATTTAATATCTTGTAGATGTAGTCAGGATGCCATCTAAGAAAAAAGAACTTAGACAACTGAAAGCCAAAAAGTCAGATTCCCAAAAAGCGCCCAAAAGAACTAAACAGACTGGGAAACCTACACATTTAATGGATAAGGAAGAAAAGGGATATCCCAGGGCTGGTATCAGAGCATCAGGGAGCGGTAAGGCGAGCTTTGAACGCAGTCAAAAGGCACTGCAGGAGAGTGAAAAAAGGTACCGCTTGCTTTTCAATCAAGCAAGAGACGGTATCGTATTAATTGATCTGGAAACAGGAAAAATCGTTGACTGTAATCCAGAATTCGAAAATTTAACCGGAAGAGCGCAAAAACTGCTGAAGAAAATGAAGATATGGGAGTTGAGACCTTCTGGAAAGGTGAAGAAAGCTAAGAAAAAATTCTTTGAGGTAAAAGAAAAAGGAGCAGGCGATTCCAGGGAACTCGACTTTCAAAAGCCCAACGGAGATCTTATTCCTATTGAGTTCGTAAGCAGGATCGTAAGAATTGGTGATAAGCAATACATCCAGAGCTTGGTCAGAGATATCACCGCACGTAAACGGGCAGAGGAGGCGCTCCAATGGGAGCTGGCAGTAAACATTGCAATCGCTAAATTATCTGGCGCGTTAAATACTCCTTCATCTTCCATACAGGATATTGCTTATATTGTGATGGATTCTGCTAAAAGCCTCACCCAGAGCGAGCATGGGTATGTCTCATCCATAGACCCCAAAACACTTGATAGCATAGCCTACACTCTGACCAGGATGATGGGAAAGGAATGCTCAGTTGGGGATGAAAATAGAAGAATTAGATTTCCCATAGGCGCTGATGGCCTATATCCATCGCTTTGGGGTCATACATTAAACACACGGGAGGCTTTTTTAACCAATGCCCCGCACAAGCATGAGGCATCTCGAGGTGTTCCTGGGGGGCACATCCCTATTAGAAATTTCTTATCTGTTCCAGCGATAATAGGAAAAGAATTAGTGGGACAAATAGCTTTAGCTAATTCATCCAAGGACTATAAATACCGTGAGCTTCAGGCAGTCAAACGGCTGGCTGAACTGTATGCCATGGCGGTCCAGCGTAAGCGGGCGGAGGAAGCATTGAAGGAACGAACATATCAACTTAATGAGCGAGTCAAGGAACTGGACTGTTTGTACAGCACTTCTAATTTAATTGAGAAGCAAGATATTTCAATTGAGGAGATACTTCAGGGGACGGTCAAGCTAATGCCCCCCGCTTGGCTGTATCCGAAGATCACTTGTGCCCGAGTTGTTCTAAAAAATCAAATTTATAAAACCAATAACTTCAAGGAGACCAACTGGAAACAGGTGTCCGACATAATTGTGCACGGCGATCGAGTGGGTGGGTTAGAGGTGTATTATTTGGAAGAAAAACCCGAAAGGGATGAGGGACCTTTCATCGCAGAAGAGAGAAGTTTGATCAACGCTGTTGCCGAGCGATTGGGAAAAATCATCGAGCGCAAGTTAGCGGAAGAAGAAATTCAAAAATTGAATAGAAGCTTGAAAGCCAAGACCACAGAACTTGCCTCAGCCAATAAAGAATTGGAAGCATTCAGTTACTCCGTATCCCATGATTTACGCGCTCCTCTAAGGGCTATTGATGGCTTCAGCCGGGCATTACAGGAAGACTATGACAACAAGCTGGATGAATCAGGAAAGGACTATCTCAGGCGGGTTCGTGCAGCAACCCAGCACATGAGAGAGCTAATTGATGATTTATTGAATCTTTCAGTTGTGATGCGCACCGAGATAAAACGTGAGAAGATTAATCTAAGTGAAATGGTACAAACCATCTCGCTAGAGCTCCAAAAAATTAAACCAGGGCGTCGGGTGGAGTTTATTATACAGAAAGACGTTATCGCATATGGGGATGGGAGATTATTGCATGCAGTGTTGGAAAACCTTTTAGGCAACGCATGGAAGTTCACCGAGAAGCATTCAAAAGCGAAAATAGAATTCGGCACGAAACATAAGGAGGGACAGATGGTTTATTTCGTCCGGGATGACGGTGTCGGCTTTAATATGACTTATGCCAACAAGCTCTTTATTCCATTTCAACGTCTTCACTCAACTGCTGAATTTCCGGGCAATGGCATCGGTCTAACAATATCATGCCGGATCATAAATCGTCATGGAGGTCGCATCTGGGGTGAGGGCGAGGTGGAAAAGGGTGCAACCTTCTATTTTACCCTATAATTAAATGAGCAGGAAAGTTTTGAGGATAATTGTAGATTAGAGATTAAACGAACATTGGTAAATCGGTTAACTTTGACAATTTCTGCTGTGCAATCAAAAAACCGGGGATGTATTGAACACTCTTAAAGGATCCATCCCCGCCGAAAAGGAGAGACAGGATGAGTATACCACTGCGGGTACTTATTGTTGAAGATTCGGAAGATGATGTTACCTTGCTGGTGCGGGAACTGCAAAGAGCTGGCTATGAACCTGTTTTCAAAAGAGTAGAAACAGCGAAGGTCATGTCTGCAGAACTGAAGCAGCAGAAATGGGATATTATTATCTCCGATTATGTTATACCGAAATTCAGCGGGCTTGAGGCTTTGAGTATATTAAAGAATAGCGGGCTTGACCTTCCCTTTATCATCATCTCCGGCAAGATCGGCGAGGAGACAGCAGTGAAAGCGATGAAAACCGGTGCACATGATTACTTTATGAAAGATAATCTAACCAGACTTGGCCCCGCTATCCAGAGGGAGTTAAAAGAAGCAGTTGTTCGAAGAGAGCGTAAGCTTGCAGAAGAAGCTCTTCGTAATCAAGCCCAAATAATAGATCAGATCCACGATTCGGTGGTCTCAACAGACCTGGATGGGCATGTGACAAGCTGGAACAAAGGTGCAGAAAGATTGTTTGGCTACTCGGCAAAGGAGGCTTTGGGCAAGCATATATCGTTTGTCTATCCCGAAGATCAACACGAATTTCTCCAACTAAAAGTGATCAAGCCTCTCAAAAAGAAGGGGCAACATGAAGTTGAAGTGCGGATGCGGAGAAAGTCGGGAGAAGACTTTTACGCTCACCTTTCTGTCTCCTTACTCAGGGATAGGAGTGGTTCCGTTGCTGGAATGATCGGTTATTCGATGGATATCACCGAACGTAAGCGTGCAGAGGAAGCACTAAAAGATGCGACCAGACAACTGGAGATTGAACGAGAGGCACTGGAAAGGAAAAACATTACGTTACGCGAAATCCTCAATCAGATCGATGCGGAAAAGAATAATCTAAAGCAACATATTACTACCAACGTCGAACATGCAATAATTCCCACTCTGCTCAGACTGAAAGAATCTTCTGATCCGTCCCTCGCCAGGAATTTCGAGATGTTGGAAAAAGATCTACAGGAAATTGTCTCACCTTTTCTTCAAACGCTGAAAAATAACTACTCTAAACTATCCCCAAGAGAACTGGAGGTTTGTCGCCTGATAAAAAATGGAATGACATCAAAAGAAATTGCCGATGCATTACATCTGTCTCTTATGACGGTACACAAGTATCGCGAGCTGATCAGAAAGAAATTAAACCTGGTCAACAATGAAATCAATCTCCGCACTTATCTGCAGTCCCTATGATTACTAATCGGGCGATTATCTTTTAATTCCCAATCCACTTTTCTGAAGAATCGACCAACTAGTAAAATATTTAAGCAAAATATGTAGCATCTCATTTTGAACCAGCAAACAAAAAGATATTGAAATAATAATTCAGGTTCTCAAACCTCCCTTTTCAGCCACCTACCTTTTCGGTACCAGAAGTAGAAAAGGGCTGATCCTATAATGGTAGCTAAAACGATTGCCCACCAGACCCCGTTCTGATTGAAACCCAACACTTTGGTGAAAACGAGTATCAAAGGAATCTCCAGAACCCAGGAATAGATCATACCTATTATCATTGGAGGAACATTGTCTCCGGCTCCAGAAAAGACCATCTCCAGGATTATGTACAGACCCAAAAAGGGTAGTGATATTGCCTGGATTCTTAAAAGTATCGTTCCCAGAGAGACTAAATTTGAAGCCTGAAAGAATATTTTAACAATGAAAGGAGCAAATACGAAATTAACAAGCCCGAAGAAAAGCATAATACTTACAGCCAATAGAGAAGCCTGATTAGCTGTCTTTTGAGCCCGATCCACCTTCCCTGCTCCAAGATTGTGTCCGATCAGAGAGGAAAGACCCAGTCCCAACCCTACAATTACCATGATACCCAAGGCGGAGATCCTCATTCCCATTCCATAGATCGCCACCACCTCAGTGCCGAAGACTGCAACCAGGGGCATAATCACAAGTCGAGCGAAATGGAACGATATGTCATTTATCCCGGTGGGAAGGCCAATTCCCATGATTTTAACCAGAGATTTTATTTTGATACTGATCTTACTTCTCAGATGCAAGGTTACATTGCATTTCCCTGAAAAGAAAACAACAAGACCGGTTAAAAAAGCTGTGGTAAAAGATATAACAGAGGCAACTGCTGCTCCCAGCACTCCCAGTTTGGGGAAAAACCACCATCCGAAGATAAGAAAAGGATCCAGAATCATATTCAAAGCTGTTGATCCCAGCATAATGGCCATTGCTGTTTTAGGATTTCCTACACTTCTCAATGCAGTATAGATGGTAAAAGTTGAAAAAGCGAATCCCAAGCCTAAAAACTGCACCTTGCCATATCTTATTCCCAGATTGACCACCTCTCCCTTAGCGCCTAAAAGTACCAATATCTTATCGAGCAGGATATATCCTATCGAGCCGAAGAATAAAGCCAGAATCCATTTCAAAATAATGGTGTCCTTTATGGCTCTTTCGGTCTCAGGATAGTTCTTCTCTCCATAACGTCTGGAGATCACGGCAACCGAGCCTGTTCCAACAATCTGATTGGCTGCGGATATCACCCAGTAAAAGGAAGAGAATATGGTTATGGCTGCCACAGGTTCAGCTCCTAATTTCGCAACCCAGAACATATCCACCAGATCGTAGATGTTCAAGGCTGCAAATCCGATCATGGAAGGGAAGCCCATTCGGAAGATGCTTTTTATTATGCTTCCCTCGGTGTGGTCGTATATCTTTTTTGTTTCTTCCATAAATAAAAAGTCTTAACCGATTGACTCCATCAAGCTCAAATATCGATCCAGGTTAATAAAACAAACCTTAAGGGCGCCAAAAAAAAGAATACGATTTCTTGACACAAAAGTGTCAATATTTTTAATAATTACGACTGAGTGGGAATAACCACTCTTGTGTCAGAGTATATAACAGAGGAGATCTTTTGATTTGGCTTGGGCTAAAGAAATTGATTAATTCATTAAAAATCTTTTCAAATCTCTTTTACCAAATCCTTCAGGCTGAGCCTGGGCGTTTTCTCAGGGCTCTTATCAGGATAGCCTACCGGTAAAATAACTATCGGCCTGAGATTGGGTGGAATGCCCAATATTCTTTTTACCTTTTCCTCATCGAATGCACCCACAAAGACGCTTCCCAATCCCAGGGCAACTGCTGCCAGATGAACGTAGGCGCAGGAGATGGTGGCATCCTGAATCGAATACAAATTTTGTCCTCTTCCCCCATATTTCTGACCAGAGGTTTGTGGGGCTGCACAAAAGACCAAAACCACGGAAGCTAAAGCGATGAACTCCTGGTCATAGGAAACTCCTACCAGCTTTTTCTTCTTGTCTTCATCTTTTACCAGAAATATCTGGTAAGCCTGAAGATTTCCTGCAGAGGGGGCTGAGTTTGCCACCTCCAGAAGCTTTTTTATTTTTTCCTCTTCTATCTTTTTTTTCCTATAAGCTCTGATCGATCGTCTTCTTTCTATTGCTTCAAAAAACTCCATCTGAAACCTCAAAAATAAAATTTAGGGCGGAGAAAAGCTCCGCCCTCATATTTTAAGATAATTAAACTTTATACCTTATCTACTTCTTATAACTTTCCAAAGCAGCCTCAAGGGTATCGTAAACGTCGAAAACTAAAGTTAGTTTGGTAATGGCAATGATCTCCTGAATTTTTTTGGTGAGATTAGCTAATTTCAGATTCCCGCCTCTTTCCTTGAACTTGGTATGATGGTGGATAAGAAGGGCGATGCCTGAAGAGGACATCCAGTCGGTCCTTCCCAGATCGATTATCACCTTCTCCTGCCCTTTTCCCAAAAGAGCATAGAGCTTCTCATCCAGCTCCCCCACGTCAGGTCCGCCCATAAGTTTGCCCACAGGCTCTAAGACCACGATATCATCTTTGGTGTGAGAGTTAATCTTCATAGGTTTTCTCCTCCTGTCTGTTGATGTTTAAATCTCTATTAATATAAGCATATCAGGTTTTTGTCAAATAATTTTTTGAGCTTTTTTGAAAAAAAAGAATAAGCAAAATCAACCTGCTTTCCATAAGTTCCAATTATATCATCAGGTTAAATAGATTATTTATCTCCGGCTCAACAGATAAAGCTATCTGTTTGTGTCCTTTTCATAATATACGAGTAAAAACCTTGACAACCTTTTATTAAATGTTAACTTGGCTGAAAGCTTTTATAAAAAACCACGATCCGGAGGTTTAAATGGGAAAAAGAACTCTTTTTTTAATACTTATGGTATTAACTCTTCAAATGCAAGCTCTTTCAGATGAACAAATAAGGTTTGCCCGTTATCCAGCAATTTCACCTGATGGTAAAATTATTGCTTTTTGTTATTACGGGGATATCTGGACCGTTCCCTCTACTGGTGGAGAGGCGAAAAGGTTAACCGATCATCTGGCTGATGATATATACCCGGTGTGGTCACCGGATGGAAAGCACATCGCTTTTTCCTCCGATAGAAACCAAAATTACGATGTTTTCATAATCCCCAAAGAAGGCGGAATTCCCAAACAGATTACCTTTCACACCACCAATGATTACGCTACCTCATGTTCACCCGACGGTAAGAAAATCCTTTTTTATTCCGGAAGACATGGATGGAGCGATCTTTACCAGGTTGATGCATCGGGAGGAACACCGATAAAACTCACCAGCGGGTGGAACGAGCCGAAATTTTATGGAGCTTATTCTCCGGATGGAAAGTATATCGCTTACAATGACGGTGAGGGATACCGGAACTGGGTTAGAAAAAAGATCCTCTCCCCCACCTGTTCGGACATCCATATTCTCGATTTATCATCTGAAAGCTTCATCTCAAGAAAACTAACCACCTTTCAGGGAAACGATCTCTGGCCCATGTGGTCAGAAGATGGAAAACACGTCTTTTACGTCTCCAACCAGGATGGCATACCCAATATCTGGAAAATCCCTGCAGGTTCCGGCGAGCCAATTCAATTGACCTTTCATAAAGAGGGTGGCGTTAGCTGGCCCTCCATATCACTGGATGGTAAAACAATAACCTACGAATATGATTTCGGGATATGGAAAATCCCTACCTCCGGAGGAGAAGCACAGGAGGTTAAAATCATTGTAAAATCTGAACCTAAGATCAACATCAAAGATAAAAAGACTTACAGCTCCGATGTTTCTGAGTATTCCCTTTCTCCTGACGGGAAAAAGATTGCCCTTTTGATAAGAGGTGAACTCTTCGCAGTTCCTGCAGAGGATGGTGGCGAAGCCAGAAGATTGACCCGCACCCCATGGCGCGAATCTCAGATAACCTGGTCACCGGATAGCAAAAAAATCGTCTATGTATCTGACCGGAGTGGAAACCAGGATTTGTTTTTGGTGGATATAAAAACCGTTCAGGAAGAAAGATTAACTCAAACCCCGGAGAACGAGACCAAACCGCGTTTTTCACCTGACGGACAATATATTGCCTATTATAAGGACACCGATAAGATCTGCTTTCTCCCGGTTGGGGGAGGAGAGGAGAAAATCTTCACCTCAGGAAATTTCATCGATTTTCCAACAGAATCCACCTGGGAATTCGAATGGTCACCTGACTCCAGATGGATAGTCTATACTATGCTGGGTCCTGATTATAACACAGACATCTGGGTTAAATCCTTAAACGGGGAAAAACCTCACAACATAAGCCAACTTGCAAAATACAACTTTCGTCCCAAATGGTCTGAGGATGGGAAGATGATATATTTTTCCTCAACTTTGAATGAGAACACAGACATTTACAAAGTAAAACTTTCACCTGAGAAAATCGAATTTAAAGAGGATGTCTTAGACAGCCTGTATGAGGAAAAAGAAAAGGAAGACAAAGAAGAAGAAAAAAAGAAAGAAAAAATAAAAGAGGTGAAAATCGATTTCGAAAACATAGAAAAAAGGGTCGAGAGGGTAACCGAGATAATCAATGACGAGACCTTTCCGGTTTTAACTCCGGATGGCAAGACCTTTGTTTTCGTCTCCAATATTCTGGGAAAAAAGGATATATGGAGCCTCCCTTTTGAAGAGGAGAAAAAGGAATTAAAACAGCTAACCACTACAGAAAAAAACAAAACCCACCTGATGGTGACCCCGGATAACAAAAAGGTTTTTTATCTATCTGAGGGGAAGGTGCACTCTGTTGATCTGGAAAATAAAAAGACCTCCTCCCTTCCCTTCACAGCCAAACTGGATATCGACTACCCCAAACAAAGGGAGCAGATGTTTTCCGAATCCTGGAGAATTCTCAACTCCTATTATTATGACAAAGATCTTCACCGAACCAACTGGCGGGGCGTAAAAGAGAAATACTATCCCATTCTTGAAAACCTTTCAACTCAAAGGGACTTTTTTGAGTTAATCAAGCAGATGATCGGGGAGCTCAATTCTTCCCATTTAAATATCTATTCCACAGATGGAGGGGTGAGTTCTGAAAATCAGACCGGCTACCTGGGAATCGAGCTGGATTATCAGGTATTAAAGGAAAGGGAGTTGTATAAAATAAGATATGTCTATCCTGCAGGACCTGCAGATCATAAAGATTCGAAATTGGACAAAGGCGAGTACATACTCTCCCTTGATGGTAAATCTTTGGAAAAGGGTAAAAACCTCTATGAATTTTTAAATGGCAAAATCGGCAAAAGGGTGAAGCTTCTGGTTAATTCCAAACCTGAAACAGAATCTGCCAAGGAGGTTTTTATCAAACCGATTTCAAGAAGTGATTACGTCGATCTGGTTTATGAGGATTGGGTGGAGGGAAACAGGCGTACGGTTAAAGAGAAAAGTAAGGATAAATTGGGGTATCTTCATATCAGAGCAATGAATAAGAGTTCTCTGGACCGGTTCAAAAAGGAGGTCACCTCCCAGGTTGCTGACAAAGAGGGGGTGATCATAGACGTAAGGGGTAATCGAGGTGGATGGACCGGGGTTTACATACTGGAGATTTTGATTAAAAAGCCTTATGTTATGAGAAATTTCAGGGAATCGAAAAAGATATCCGAGAATAAATACAGGTCCAATGCCCTGGAAAAGCCGACCGTGCTTCTGATAAACCAGCATTCGGTTTCAAATGCGGAGATATTCGCCCAGGGATTCAGAAATTTAAATTTAGGTAAAATAATCGGTCAGCCAACTGCTGGGGCAGTAATCGGAACAAGCGAATGGCAGCTTATCGATGGCTCCTATCTGAGAAAACCGTCCTGGGGAGCCTATACTGTGGAGGGCGAGAATCTGGAGAACAATCCCAGATATCCGGATATTACCGTCGAGATAACCCTTGAGGATATGATTAAGGGTCGTGATCCCCAACTGGAAAGGGCAATTCAGGAGCTTCTTTTAGAGTTGGAATAAACATTTCTCTGTCTTTTTGATCTGACCATACCACTGAAATAATCCTACCCATTGTTGATTATCCACTAAATCCGTTTAATCCTTTGATAAATCCGCTGACCAATCTTCTGTTACATCCGTTCCATCTGTTGGGAATAATTTTATACAAAAACCGACCCCGCATATTGTGGGGTCGGTTTCATTTAATTGTTGAAAACGGTCTCTTTTACTATCCTGCCTTGCACTGGTTCGGTTAGGGTACTGGTTGACAGCTAGTACCAACGCATTTATGGCCATGTTCATGATATGTCTGTACACCTCCATGGCCTTTGCATAAATTGTCGCACTGTGAAGCACATATATATTCACTACTTGCGTCTTTGCATAGCCCATCGTTGCAGAGGCAGCAGTTTTCCCAATCAAGATTGTATCCAGGCTCTGTAGAGATACTTTCCTGATCTTCGATTGGAATTTCATTAGGGAAGCGAGCGTAGTCTATCGGTACTGTTCCATGTCCTAAATAATAGTGCGCTAAGTGCATTGCATCTGCTAAGTTCACCATACGGTCACCGTTGACATCGCCTTGATCCGAGAAAGGTTGAGGTGGAATCCCTGTTCCGAAATAGTATTTGGCAATGTGAATTGCATCACCGAGATTCAACTCCCCATCACAGTGTGCATCTCCTCGATAAAATCCTACGAATCTTAGTTCAAATGCAAGGTAACGTTGCATAGGAGAAGGTGGTGGTTCACCAGTCCAGGTGATGATATCGACGGAAGCTCCGGGATCAAGATCAAAAGCATTGGTAGTAATTAAAGTGGACATATCATTGGGACCTTGGGTGGTATTAAAAACACCATGATCCGGCCCATTCATTACGTTCCACAAGCTATCACGATCCCAACCCCATCCTCCATTAGGATGTACGTATATTGTGTTGTCCACACCCAAGAATCTGTCGGCAAAGATTCCGTTAACGGGAAGAATCAGGGTACCAAAGGTATTTTCAGGATAAGCTGCAATGTTATATTGCCAGCCCATACCCAAATTGGCATCAGCACCAGTAGCGTCCGAGTACAAATCATTCAAAAGGTCCCAATCCAGCCAGATGGAAAATCGTAGACCGGTTATCTGACTTGTTCCCGTATTGGTGATCTTGTACACCTGCCACACTCCATTACCAGCTCCATATCCAGCAGCATCATCAAATCCAACCGCTGTCATTTCAATATCAAGGGGGAGACCAGCATCCCTTGGATAATTATGGAAGTATTTGGTGTAAAGAACGTTAATATAAATTTCACCGATGGAAAAATCGCCAAGCACATAGCTATCCGTGCCTTCATAGTACTGATAATCCAGAGGTACGTAGGGCCAGAACTCTCCAGCAGGATCGTTGTCGCCTCCGAAGAAAGCAAGGTTTGATGCATCGTTGCCAAGAATGATAGAACCATCAAACAGGGCATTCCCATATGGGTCCCACCAGAAAGCATTTTCATCTATACATCCTTCTCTACCGTAATTGGATTTGGTCATACCAGTCCAGCGATCAAACGATTCGCTGTAGTTCCAGATGGTCTCGCATCTGAAGGGAATCTCCGGGCAGATTATCTTGGCTGCCTCGATCTCAACATAGATCTCGGAAAGTCCATCCCAGGGCATAATAGGATATTGACAGTCCGGGTTGAGGTTGTGTCCCAGATATTTGTCCAGGTCAAGATCCCACCAGGGGTAGGTATCAGGAGCGAACATCAATACCCCGCAGGGAGTGATCGACTCCATAACCGGATAGATATCATGGGACACGTTGCCTGCATCCATGTGGAGAGTATCATCCCCGGGGGTATGTGGTAGATGCGGAACATAATAGATGCCTTGACCACTGCAATTGATATCCAGGTCAGGATCGGATATCTTCAGAAGGCCATGGATATAGTCAACCCCAGCGCAGGTTACCCAGTGCCCTCCGATTCTGAGCCATGCACCTGAAGTATCCTGCCACCAGAAACCTAAAAGGAGCACAACGTTCTGGGAGATCCTGATGTTGTACTCGATCTGCTCCCAGGTAGGGGCATCGATCTCCTCGTGGGTAAACCACAGAACAAGATCAGTCTTGAGAGCCTCAAGACCCTCGTTCATCTGCTCAGGAGTAACACCGCAGTCCCCGAATTCCATGTAGCTGGCCAAAAGGTTGATCAGGCACGGAGGATTTTCAGGCATCCAGGGATCCGGACCCACGTAACTGCAGTATATCTGCCAGAAAGGATCAAGCATTCCAGCAGCTGCCATCCACCACAGGCAGTTGGCCAAAGCAGTGGGGCCGTCCCAGGGTGCATCGATGGTCGGATGTACCCTTTCCTTGAACTTCTGGTCAAAATCAGGAACTCCGCTAGGAGCATAGGCTATCACGTTGCCCAGGGTATCCTCCTCATAGAAGCCTTCCTTCTGCCACACGAAGAACGAATCCGGGCAGGTGTTTTCGTCAGCAGTGGCGCCCCAGGCTCTCACCCTGACAACACCGGGCCAGCCCATTCCATATTCAGGAAGCTCGCATACCGCATCATACCAGTAGCTGGGTTCATAAGGATCCCAGTAGGTCCTCTCGCACCAACCGGCATAGTCAAAGATGGCTGAGGGCTGCCACTGATAGCGAGCATCCGGGCAGTAATCTGGATCCAGAAAGTCGTTGCTGTTCAAAAGATAGAAAGCAGCGAAGAAACGGTCGTAAACGCAAACCGGTGGATCAAAGTAAGCACCCAGATAGACCAACCCTGATGGCTGCTCAACTACTATGGTATCGGTAAGAACTATCTCCGGATAATAGGGGAAAGGAGAGCAGTGATCCCAGTAGTAATCCAACAGAGCCATCTGATAAACCACGGTGCTGGTATCAGGGAAATAAAGGAGTATCTCCGCTCCCTGTACCTCTAAGGGATAGATCGGATATCCGCAACCACTCATGGTATCAATCTGCTGAGGATCGTTCCAGGTAGCTACTCTGACAATGTCCCAGCAAGCCCACTCTATCTCTCCACCAGGATGGTATTGACAGCCGGTGCTGGTGTCATGCACAAAAATGAGACA
>LJUW01000053.1 GCA_001304315.1 candidate division Zixibacteria bacterium SM23_73_2
ACAGCGGAAGTCCAACCAACTATAAAACCAATACCAATATAAAATATTAAATCCATCATTCATTCACCTTTGATTTTTACCTTACTTGCTTTGCATCTTTACGGTTCTGTATCATTTCGGGTGTTTTTATCTTTACTCTTTGATTGTAACAAATCGGGTGATTCAAACCAACAAATAAAATATACTTTTTCATCTAAAATAACTTCTCCGCAATAATTACAATATTTCGCTTCTGGATAATTATATTTATTACAAAAATCGCAATATTTACGTGCTTTGATATGCAAATCCATCATTTTCATAAAAATACAACTATAAAAAAAATAAGTAATAGGCAGACGGATAGCCCTAAAAAAAGAATAATATTTGAAGAGAACGGAATCTCTTTTTCATCATCCATTTGGTTTACCTCTTACCTTATGTTTGTTTCTATTTTTTCAGTTCTGATTATAATTCTATTCCAAGTATAATCCCTAATATAAGTAATATTATATAATAAATAAAAATCCATTAAATTATATTCTTCTGCTCTAAATATATATCTATTTGATGTTCCTTTCTCTACTATCCAATATGTTACCCAAGGATAATTTAGACTTCCTGAACCCCATCTCATTTCTTCTAAATGACCAATCATTGTTTCTTCTTTAGGTTGACAACTAAAATTATTAGCGATTACCCAAGAAATGATGTTAATATAGTTATGAAGTTCATCAACATTTTTTTCCACTAACTCGTTGTAATGTTTATTTACAAAATTTACATAATCATAATAATCAGAATCTAATTCATAGTATTTAGATAAAGTTAACACATTCAAAATCAACATAAAACAAACAATAGTTATTAAAATTCCGATTATTAACTTCCAATTTTCTTTTTTCATTTCAAACCCTTCTAAACTACCTTATAATTTTTCCTTCTTTATCTGTCAAAATACATTTAAGAAATTCTTTTTCTTTTTAGTTAACGGTTTATTTTTCATTTTAAACCCCAATTTCAATTAACTCCGAAGAGTTCAAGTGATTGCACGGGTTCAGTTTTCGACATTAATTCCCCTGCATGGGAACGGAAATAAATTTAGTCCTACCATAACGCCCCTTGCTTACAACATCAACATTCAAAAGACCTAAACCATCCATTTCAGAAAGAATACCAGAAACCCATCTTTGTGTCGTGGCTTCAATACGTATTTGTTTACTCAAACTCAAATACTGGGCATAAATATCACCAGTTGTAGCTTTATTATTGTTAAATGATGGTTTTCTTATTCTTTTTTTTGCAATATTCAAAACCGATAATAAAATGATTTTATGCTGCATGGGAAGATAAGAAATCAACTCAGATGTTTTATCCTCCTCAATACGCACCCTGGCGTCTTTAACATGTTTTATTGTTACTTTTTTAGAATCAGAATCCAAAGCCACTTCAACCGAGGTTCTAAGCAGATCTATGGCTTTTCTTGCATCACCATGCTCTTGTGCAGCAAATGCACTGCAAAGCGGTATAACATCATCGTTTAAAACACCAGAATGCAAAGCCATTTGCGCCCGGTCTTCCAATATTTTTTGTAAAATATCAGTAGTATAAGGCTTATATAACAAAGACGTCGTCCTAAATGAAGATTTTATACCACTATCAAGATTCATAACAAAATCAACTTTATTAGTCGCAATAACAACACTAATATTACAATTTGTATAACCATGTGCTTTCAATCTTGAAAGAGTGTATAAAATATCAAGCTCATCCTCACCCCTTTTAGCAAGAGCATCAATTTCATCCAAAAAAACAATAATAGCATCAAAGTTTTTTATTTTTTCAATAAAAAGATCGTACAATTGACTCCAAGTATTAGGCACCTTATTACCATTACACATCTGTTTACAAATTGTTTTCAAAGAATCAAACTTTGTTTTTTTATCTTTACAATTAACATAAAAATAATCAATTTTCACATTCTTTTTTTTCAAATCTGGCAACAAATCTTTACAAACTTTATTAACAGTCGCTGTTTTACCAGTACCAGATTTACCCTGAAGATTAATATGCCTACTAACCTGATTGCAATATTTCAAAAGCTTATTCAGTTCAACCAATTCATTTTCCCTACCAGGCAAATGTTTAGGTATAAAACTGTGATCAAGGATATCTAAATCTTTTACCATCCTTTCCATTATTATGGACCCCCTAAAGTAAAAAATAGTATGTGTTTTTTATTTTTAAACTTTTCCAATGGAATTACTGGAACAGATAAAAATAGATAGAAAAATTTATATTCAAGTCTAATATTACTTCTATGTGCAGTCATCTTTATTTTTCCTTTTTTAATTTAATTACAAACTTTTGAACATGAATAATAGTTAGGTGCAGCCATCTCTATTATTCGTTTAACAGAATCAATAATTTCATTAATAAAACTTTCCACTGGAACAACCCACCCATATCCCAATCTGATTACGGAGAAGCTTCAAAAAGAGAAATGCAAACATTTTGGTGATATGCATGACTCAGAATTGAAGTCTCCTAATCCGTCAGATCGGTTTCCAATCGGTTTCCAATTTAAACTATTTTGTAAATAAGATATCCAGGTCTCTTTCCATATCGTCTAAAATGCTTTTAAAAGCGTTTATACCGGCTTTTAGAGCATGTTTTGTCTCATTTGTTATAATGTCTCGTCTTTGTTCATTATTGTATCCCAGAGCCTTTCCTACGAATTCTGATGCCGTATTAACAACATCGTTTAAGATCTTATTAATCATATCTTTTACCTAACCCGCTTTTTTAAGAATGGTATCAGTGTCCTCATTTATTGGTTTATCTGTATTGTAACCAAAATCCCTTCCGCATTTTTTGCAGGTCCAACGCCAGGCATGTGGATCCTTGATTATTACTTTTTCTATTGCTCCACCGCATTCAGGGCATACATGATCTGTATTATCTGCCCATTTTATGTCAAGATTATCCTTGTTTTTCAAAGCATAATGCATTCCAGCAAATATGCAGCTTCTTATAAGTTTTGTTGGGACAATGCCTTCCCATTCTCGGAAAAACTTTTTTCCTTCTTCCGTTGGGATGCCTTCCTGGTCCTCAACAAAATCATCCAGTATCTTCATTAGAGATACATCTTTTTTCAAATTTATTTCTATTGGTTTCATATATTATTTCATCTCCTATAATTTTTTTATAGTATTTAATGGTACCAGTTCAGCTCCACATTTTTTGCAGAAATTAACTCCTTCTTCACTGAAATAGGCTTGTTTGCATCTTTTGCAGTATTTATTTTCTATCATTTTTTTTGGATTTTTTTCCCCCTTTTTTCCCCCCGACACCCCCCTTTTTTCTCTTTTTTTCCCGCGTCCCTGTCCTGTGTTTTTTGTCTTGTGTTTTCGTGTGTCAGGTTTTTTGTGTTTTTGTGGTGTGTCTTGTGTTGTGTGTCGTGTGTTTTTTTTTGAGGAAGCGGGGTGCTTTTGTTTTTCGCATTTTTTTTCTGGTTTTCAATCACCCTGATGGCTTCGCACCTTTTATCTGGTTTTCACATTTCTCGTGGCTTCGCAGGTTTTAGTTGGTTTTCATATCTCTTTTTGGCTTCCGCACTTTTATTATGGTTTTCATAGCCTATCTGGCTTCGCATTTCTTTACTGGTTTCCAAAGGTTTTTTTTGGCTCGCACATAGCTAATGGTTTTCATGTTTTGAGTTGGCTTCGCATTTTGCTTTTTGGTTTTCAATTTCAATCTGGCTTCGCAAAAATTGTATGGTTTTCATGTTACACGTGGCTTCCACATTTTTCCATCTGGTTTTCAAATTCCGTGTGGCTTTCGCAAAAGTACCCTGGGTTTCAATTTTTCATTTGGCTCGCACATAGCTAATGGTTTTCATGTTTTGAGTTGGCTTCCGCAAATTTTATATGGATTTCAAAGTATATCCGGCTTCGCAGGTTTAATATGGGTTTCATATTAATTGTGGCTTCCGCATTTTTGAAATGGTTTTCAATGGATCCTTGGCTCGCAAATTTAATTTGGGTTTCATAGTGATACTGGCTTCCGCATCTTTCCTATGGTTTTCAAATTCCGCTTGGCTTCACATATCTCTATTGGGTTTCATTTAGACCTGGGCTCGCAACGTCTTTCTGGGTTTCTACCATATTTTATGGCTTCCGCAAAGACGAAATGGTTTTCATTTTTTAAGGTGGCTTATCCTTTTTCATTACTCACACCAGGGTTGTCACTGTCACTGAACGGGTTGAAAGGAGGCTTGACATATGTTGAATGACCCGGTATTTTGTCGATGGCATAAGGGTTTGTCACAGGCAGTCCTTTCATCCTGCGTGCTATGGACCAGTAATGTGCAAGGAATATTTTCACCATGCGTCTCCTTGAACGGAAACAAGCGTGTTTCTTGTTTTTAGCGGCTTTTTTATCATGATCATCAATGAGTTTGTACTGCCTGGCAAGATACTGGTCGTACAAGCTCCTATAAACAGGTGTGCGTTTCATGAAAAAACTGTCAGCGATTTTCCAAGCCAGTGTTTTGAGTTTCGGGTTGTAATGGATTTTTTTACCCTTATTTTTTGGTTGCGCTCCTTCCGGGTCCAGACCGCAGTGTCTCCATAAGCTGCTTACATGCGGGTATCCCTTGTAAAAAAGTTTATTTTTATTTCCATCATGCCGTATTTCCTTCAACAGTTTCCATGTTTTTTCAAGATCATCAATCTCGGAGCATACCTGGTTCCCCTTGCTGTCAAAAATTGTTATTTCGCAGTATCCAAAGTTTTTCAAAAGATTGCTCGACAATACAGTTCCGATCCCTTTCAGTTTTTTCAGCCATTGGTTATAGATTTTTTCATATTTGAGGCATTCTTCCATCATTTTCTTGTATTTCTGCTCGATTTTTTTTGTCTCCTTCGAAAGCTCAAATAGTTTCTGTATGTGCTGTTTTTCATTCTCAGTTATTTTGTTCTTCAGAACAAGTTTTCCCAGGTAGAACGGCAGTTTTTTGTCATTGAATTTTTTGTCAAAATTCTTTTTATCTTTTTTTTCTTCAGGTTTTGACAATGGTATGCCTTCCGTTTTTCTTCTCACTATGTCCCTTATCCTGTTCTGCTGCGCGATCCTCACACCCTGGTATCCATAATACGCATCGTTTGTGAGTTTTGTCAATGCATAGGATATGTCATCATTTTTATCTTTTTTCTCAATATTTTTTTTCATAATTTTTTTCGCCTCTTTACCACATACCAAAGGAAGTTTTTTTTCTCCCTTGGTTTCTTTCATTTTTATTATTTTATTTTTTTAACAACCCCTTTTTTTAGCGCCAGGTGTTTTCACCCGGCTTTTTAGGGATAATATAATCATGGCTGCCTGTGCAACCGCATTCCCAGGTGTGTAGACCAGCATGTTTCGTGGGTCTTGTGCATGGTTTATGATGTTTAGGGCATTTTGATTTGCATAGTTTTTCTTCTACGATTACAAAAGCATTTTTATCTGGATTAAATCTTCTAAAATTTTTAGTTCTCATTTATTTTTCCTCGCTTTTGTTCTTTTCTTTATAGAATTTGTTTAGTTCATTTATTAACTCGTTGAAATCATAGGTTGTCCCGATACAGCCGAGTTTTCGTTGATGAACAGAGTCAAGTATGTTATTGATTTTTTTATGTGTAAGAATGGTGTAGAAACCGTAATCGTCATCATTTCTTACCAGGCGACCTATAGTCTGCATATAAATGGATTTAGGTAGTATGTTACACCAGAAACTCCAGAAGTTCATATACGACTTCTGTCTTCTGAACTCCCGGTTATAACCGTTTTGTATCACATTATTTGGTATATGTTTGATGGGTATGCCCCATATTATTAGGAATCTGCATCCGTTGTTTTTCAATTTATTCACACCTCTGCCCCATCTTCCTTGTGATGCTGCGAATATCACGGTTTTATTACCCTGTTTGCAGCTGTTTTCATATTTTTGCCATATCTCAAGTTCTTTATGATGTGATGAATCGATACAGGCAAACGGTGTAATACCATTTTTTCGGCATTTATTAAGCACGATTTTACCTGCATCACCCGTCAGATATTTCTTTGATTTCAGGAAGACAACGTTTTCATTGAACGGGGAGATATTCAGGATGCTGATGAGATGGTCTGTTTTTTTCTGCCAGTCATTGAACCATTTTTTTTCATTTCCGCCAAGGTCGAAATCCTTATCCACATAGATGATCCCTCTACGGTTTTTATAGAACCATTCGGCTTCATTGATTATGAAGTTTTCACCGAAATTCATGGTGAGCACTTCTTCTGCAGGTGGAGTTGCACTGAAAAGCATTATTTTATCATAATCATGCATCCTGTTATTGAAGAAATTACGAAAACATATTGCTTTTCTTTCAAATCTAATTTCATCATCGTTTTTCTCTATAAAGTAGACAACATCAAAATCAGATATTGTCTTCAAGGAGTCAAAGAAATCAAGTGTTTTATCAAGTTCTCTTATATGATTATCGCTTTCAATGTATTCAGCAAGGATAGAAGCATTCAAAGATAGATACTGTAGATACGCAGTGGTCAGATTATCATTGTTGTTTAATTCCTCTTTGAATCTTACCTCTACGACTTCTGATTTTATATTTTCAGAGTGTTTAATGATCCACTGGTTCAACCTGCTCATTATATTCATGCAGGTTTGCGTGAAACTCAGTTTCTGCGGTGGCATATGTGTTATTCCTTCTGCATCTATAGTTTGTTCATTGATGAGGGCCTCTAAAGTTTTTACTGCTTTTTCAAGGTCTCTGGTTTTAAATGCGACATCATAAACACCTTCAAGTCTCTCCATAAGCATGTCAAACTCGTCTATGATTGCATAACTAAATCTTGTATCCTGAGTGATAGGCAATAGAAAATCCTTCTTAATGAAAAAATTAAAATCACATACTTTACTGAAACTCCGGGATGCAGCATTTTTTATCAATTCATAAGGACAAAGGTCAAGATGAATTGATTTGTCAATTATCTCAGTAAATTTATAGTTCTTATTGCCGTCATTCATGTAATTTAGGATAGAACCTAGCATAGACTCAGCCCTTTGTGTTAAACCATCAGATGAATAAGTTTCCTTGAAATAAGGGCACTTATCCTCATTTGAAACCAAATTATCAGTACAGCTTTTGCAAAAATCATAAATATTCTGCTCACGTTTTTCCTGTTTAACCTCCTCCTTATTCAGATTTCTCTGCATGGTTTTACCATGATAATATTTTTTTACAGATTTCTTAAAAAACGGGCACATAACCGGATGCCTTTGCCCCTTACCAATCATAAAACATAAACTATTATCCGAAGGGTTTTCAAACTGTTGCAACTGATGAGCTTTATAAAACTCAAAAGTGATAGCAGTTGTCGGAGTAAAAATAAAACTTGAGTTATTCTTAGCAATGGCCAGCTGTAGATGGGTTTTACCAAAACCTGTAGGAGCTGAGTTAATCACTACCTTCGATGCGGCATCCAATGCCTTTATCATCATAAGATTCTGTCTCTCCTGTTGCTGCTCAGAAATATGAGCTGTCTTGATTTTATATATAAGATCCGTCATATCTTTTAATTCTCTCATGTTTTTTTTCGCCTTTTTACCGCAAATTCAAAATCCGCTGTCTTTTTTTATTCACCTGGCTCATCAATAATTTTAGGGTTTTTAAGCAACTGTTTCATCCTCCGGTCTCTCGCCGCTTTTGATTTAAAGTTTTTTTCAAAAATAGTCCATACAATATATCCTTGTTTACTATGACAAGTTTTGATACATGGCTTAGGCCAATCGGATATACGCAGAATAGTAAAACCAGCCTTTAACAATTTATTATTTGTTTGCATGCTCATATTTTTTTTACCATCCCATTTTGTTTTTTATTTCTAAAGCAAATTTTTCTTTTGAATCCTCATATGAACCAGGAAACCATCCCTTGTAAAACAAGATCTCAACAGTTTTTCTTGTTTTAAGGATTCTATACCCTATATCGCACATAAAAGATGACTGTATATAAAACTCCAGAGAGTAATCATCAGGAATATTAGCAAGCTGCCTTAATTCAGCTTCCATGTTTTTATTTTGAATTGTTTTTAATTCATCTTTTTTAAAAAAAGGCTTAATAATATAGACCCCCCTTGTTTTTTCATATTTTTTACCTCTTTACCACATACCAGGGTTTTTTTACCTGGTTCTTTCCCTAAAATTATTTATAACCAATCAAGATATTTGCTGAGAGATTGTTTTAATCTTGTTCTTTCTTTTTTCAGGTCAACTGTTTTATAAATTCCTTCCAAGATTCCTCTTGTTTTTCCTTCCATTAATAATTCATCACATCTTATTATTAGTAATACTTTATGAAAAGCTTCTATAACCCTATTTTTTTCATCTAAATTCATTTTTTCGCCTCTTATGTTTTTTTATGGTTTATCTCCTTCTTTTTTTATCCATTCCTTGATCACGTTTTCAAAAAACTGTGAAGGATTCTCTTGCTTTTTCAATATTTTAATAACATCTTCGCTTACTTCGTATTCTCCCAACAATTTTTTGGTTTCTTTACTGCGAACAGTGATTATTCCCATTTTTTATTCCTCCCACTATTTTTATTTATCTTAGCAAGTGGCAGGACTAGCATGACAACTCCTATTAAAAAAATTAATAGTGTGAAATACAGGAATTTTATTCCAAATATTGTGTATTGTTTTGTGATTACGACATATATGCTAAAAATCAGGAAAGAAAATATGCCTCCAAAGATTAATAGCATGCTCAATCCAATATAAATTTTTAGTAAATTTATCTTCATGTTTTCACCCCCTTTATCTCCTCTATTATAGATATAATGAATTTGTCAATACATTCTTTGGAGCAGAAATTTGGATTAATGGCAGCATCATCGCCCTGGACTCTTTTTTTCGGGTAAAGTTTATTAAGTTTTTCTTTTAGTATTTTGTAAAATAGGCTTTTGTTCATGCTGAATAATTTGAACTGCTCATCAGACAAGACAACGTACTCACCAGTATATTCTTCCTTTTCTATTTCTTCTCTGTCAAACAGCATTCTATTGTTTTTTTCAGATGCAACAACTTTAACCATGTCTATTATTATCTCCCAAAATTCAAAATAAGCATCCTTATTTGGTTCTGAAAATTCATATAATCCTGTTTTTTTATCTAAATAAACATACCACTCCATTGATATTTTTCCGCATATCGGACAGTATTGCCTATATGTATATGGTATGATGTGTTTTGGTAAATCTTCCACCTCTTTATCTATTATTAATTCTGGTTGTTTCATATTTTCACTCCATATTCGTTTCTTAAAATTGCGATACCGCGATCCAAATCCACCTACGATTAACAATATCATCGTTACTACAAATATTGGGGGAATATTGCATTTTATTTTATCTCTTAACTTTAATTTTTCAACCATTTTTTTTCCTCCTTATGTTTTTTTACATATTTTATCAATTTTTTCATCAATATCAATATCTATGGTTTTTTTCTTTGTTTCCTGTTTAGGGTTTTCTATTATTGGAATGGCTTTAAAATACAATGGTGTTTCTGCTTTTGTTTCTTGTTTTTTATTTTTTTCAATGCCATAGATTAAGGGAATTCCTGCGAGAATAACAGGTATTACGAATGCTAAGATTACAGCCAATTCCCGGTTTATGCCATTGAAATTTGTGATGGAATACGTCTGGCTGATATCAAAGACTTTTATAGGCATGTAAACAGCAAGCCATATGAAAACTGCTGCAACTATTGCATTACCTGGTTTCATGTGTTCACCTTCTTTTTAGTAGCTGATAATATTGTAATTATCATGCCAATTGAAATCCCTTGTATTATTCCAAACAAATAAAGCCCGTTATAAAAAATTTGTATATTTTTGCGTATCTCTTGTATTGGCATTAAAAATATCATAATTAAGCCACCAAATAATGTCACAAAAATAAACATTGTAAAACCCAGCACAAATAATTTGTTTTGTTTCATATATTCACCTCAAAATCTACTAATTTTTCTGTATATTCAAGCTGTGATTTAATATATTCAAGTTCATCTGAGAACCATAATATTTCAAAACCATCATCATGGTTACTGTCAAGATCATCTTTTATGGCAAACAAAAAGAAATCCTCGCCTTCTACTTCAAATTCAGACCCAACGGAATAAGGTATTGATTTATAATTAACGAAACTTAAATTTTTATATAATTTATTAAAGCGATTGAAATAAAAAGTATAATCACTGCTGTAATCAATATTCATAGTATAGCATAGAGAAAATTGTTTAAAAGCCAAATCATAGTTATCAACAGTAATATTCTTGGTTAAATTTTTCATATATTCTCGAAGCGGGATCATTTGTTGTTTCAAAAAAGGATGGATAGACCTGATATTATAAAAAACATTCATAATTTCTAAATCGTTTTTATAAACATTATATGTAGCTATTGCTTTTTCCATACATTCTTGTTCCCAGCTCCATTGTTCCATATGCGCTTTAAACCGCATATCAGATGTTTTTATCTCTTTATCCATTTCTTGAGTGTATTTAAAATATGTTCCTAAACAACCACTAATTATTAATATCGCTACAATAAGAAAAGCAATTGCCATTTCTTTATCTGTATTAAAAAGCAGAGACATTAGTCCTAAAAAAACAAAACTAATTCCTAAAAGTAGAATTATTAAATCAGGTTTTTCAAAAAGAAACAGATAATATGTATAATAAAATAAAAGAATTGCAATTGCTATACAAAAATATCCCGCTGTTTTAAAACTTAATTTTTTTATCCAATAATCAATTGATCCTGTCATTTTTTACCTCCGTTTTCCTCCTCCACCTTAAGCAGATCGTTGAGTATTGTACCCCAGGTGTATTTCACTTTTCGCTGTCTTTCTCCTTTACCAAGTTTGATTTCAATGATTTCGTTGCTGTTTTTTAGTTTTTCCCATTGTTCTTTTGTCAGCTGTCCGGTGTAACCACGGTAATCAGGGTTCCATACAAAACCGAGTTCTTCCAGTTTGTCCCTATATGGCCATGTGCTACATTTTTCACCGCCTTTTTCATTACCCCTTGTGATTTTAAGGTTGATGCATTCAACAGTTGGTGTAGAACCGGGTTGTGCTTGTTCTATGGTCCCGTCTTCTTTTGTTACAGTTAATCCTTTGTTAATATTTTTTTCGAATTCATTGGCAATATCTATAACAAATTTAGAAATTGTACCCCTGTTCTTTAGTATTGTTTTACGTTGTTCGGGTTCCATGAATTCCACAGTTTCACCAACCAGGTTGGTTGCGGCTTTTATGCAAGCCTGTCGGACTATGCTGATGTCTCTCTCGGTTAACATGATGCCCCCTCCTTTCCATAGATTTCTTCGAGTTGTTTATTTGTTTCTTCTTCGCAATCTGGGCATTGGTAACTGTACCAGGTTTTGTGTTTTTTGCAGTAATCAATCGCTGGTTGCCAGCAGGGGCATTGGTTCTCAGAATTCAACCCAACACTTTCATTATCGGGTATGTTTTCGTCCTTGCCTGTATCTATAAGTTCACAATAATTTTCAACTATTGTTCCTGGGGGTAATGCGACACGAGGCGGGCTTGGATCATATTCATGGGATTTATAGAATCTGCATGTGTCGCAGATTCCCATTTCAATTTTCAAAATCATTATTATCACCGGGTCCTATAAAAAAGATTTGAGGGGGTGGTTGGCACGCTAAATATCCAACCCCCTCATTGGTTTATTCCACCGCCTCCGATAGTGCTACCAGCTGTTTTTCCGGTAATTCTAAGACCTCCGCGCCAGCTCTCTCAAGTTCCACCTGTTTATCATAATCACTAACTGTCTTTGCATAAGAAGTCAAAGCATTAGAAAGACCCCAAGCAGTATTGTTTTCCTTAGCAAAAAAATTCAAAAGATCATCCTCAACCTTTTCCGCCATACCGAATCTTTTTATAATGTTTTTAACAGCATCAACAGGTCTTTCTATCACAACACCTGCTTTTTCATTAATCTGATCAACCCATTTCCTAAAGACTTTCTCCGTGAAACACTGATCTATGAAATCAACCATCTTGGCTTTCAAAAGCTCATCCTCAAGCTCCATTGTACGCCTGCTCCACTGGATCTCACCCAGCTCAAGTTCCTTACCAATATGTATAATACGAAGTTTAGTCTCCTGCAGAAGACCATTAGTGCACCTGATTATGTTAATAAACGGTGTAACACTGAAACCACCACTTCCAACCTCTGAGTTGGAAATCATAATACCAGCATTAACAGGATCTCCCTTTTTGCCCTCACTGACTTCTGTTACATCGAATATTTCATCGCTTAAACTATGGTTAATGAATTTCAGATACATACGGATATCAGTGAGGTTCATATCAATAGGTTCAATCCGCTGTTTTTCCTCTTCGATTTTACGCTTGATTTCCCTGAAAGCCACATTCAAAACTGGGACGTGATCAACAATCCTGTACTTGTTTGATAAAATAGCCCTGATTTGCCCGGATTGTATACGGATCAGTCTTGCATCTTTTTCTGGCAACCAAGTGTTTATATTGTTTGCAAGGAGAGTAACTTTTCCCCTTTCACGCATCCTGTCATAGTAAGTTTTTGGTATCTCTGTTTTTTCACTTACCTGGCTATGCGCGTATTCGTTCAATGGATAAGCATTCTTTTTTTCATCCGTATCAGCAATCTCCATCTTGATAATTTTGTTATCAGAATCAGAGATAACACGCAGTCGTTCCTTGGGAACGACCACGTCACGGTTGCTGTTCATCAGCTTCTGGAGCTCTGCTGCGAGCTCCGGCAGGTCCTTATATTTTTTCATATTTTTTCGCCTCCTTACCGACCAGAACCTTTTTTGGTTCTGCTTTCCACAAAAAAAGATTTTTTCTTGTGGTTTATTGGAAACACCGGGATTCGAACCCGTGAGCCTCCATAATGCTTAATTTAATTTTGAATTTTAGGTGAACCAATTTTTTTTGAACCAATTGCAATCTGTATGATAATGGTTAGAACCATCACAAAATACGATTTCGCCCACTACAAAGGATTCACCGCAATCTTTGCATGGTTCTACAAAATCATCACAATGTTCACAATATAAAATCATCTTGATAAAATATTTAGTACGCGTATTTTTTTTCGATTCTACAAAATCTTCACGACATAAAACAGTTCTGCCAGTAAGTTTCACTTCTTTTTTCATGTTGGTTCTCCCTTCTCAACTAATGCAACTAAATAATCGTGAATTATGAAATACATTCGTTTTAATGTTTTATCTTCGCAGCCTTCTTTGTAGCCTGTTTTGAGAAGTGATATAATTACCACTTCTTCGACTTTATGATCTTCACCCAGTTCTTTTGCGGTATCCAAATAGGCTTGTCTAAATATTTCAGAAAGATATATGATATTATTTTCTTCTTCGAATATTCCTTTCTGCTTTAATTCCTCTATATCTTTAATAATTTGTTCAGTCATGATTTATTGGTTCTCCTTTTCTAATCCAATACATTATATAATAATAAATTGGCAATGAAATAAAAACAACTAATAATATCTGATAAAGATTGATTAATAAAATAAAATTATATATAGAAAAATTAACAAGAAAAACAATAATAGCTAGTATTGAAATATTTCTAAATCTCTCCTTCCATTTAAGATTTGATTTCATTATTTTCTCACCATATTGAATTTAGATATTTCCTTATCAAAATCTTCAAAAATAGTCGCTATTTTTCTTCCAAAATCTGTGATAGAATATTTCCCATTCTTCTTAACAAGGTTTGCAGTTATCAGTTTTTTCAGATGATAATGTGCTGTGTTATTATTCACATTGAATTCATGTCTAATGTCACTAAAACAAGCAATGTTTTTTTTATTTAGAAAATTTATTATAGCCATTCGAGTCGGGTTGGACATTGTTCTAAATATGAGCCTCAACTCTTCCATTGCTTTTTTATTTCTATAAATTTTCATTTTCCACGTCACACTTCCTCAATTCTGCTGTTGTGTTTTGATTTTTGTAAGGTTTAACGTATACTTTACAATACCAAACAAAAAGACCAAGGATAGCAAAAGGAACACAAGACCAACCAATGTAGTTAAACCAGAAAGCATACCTGGTTCCATGAGTATAGTCAATACTATTAAAAGTTAATGCTAATCCAGCAAATATGATTACAATAGTTGTAAATATTATCATCAAAATAATCGAGTTTTCTTCTTTTATTTTTTCACCCCCTTTACAATTTCTATTATATGGGAAATAGAGTTTTTGAGATCTTGCATTTCATCAAGTTTTGCTGTTAATTCCTCGTTTTCTTGTTGCAGTTGCTGCATAGTATTGATGGCAAGAAAGAATAAATCAGGCATTTCATGATAAATTTCAGAATCAGTATTCCAAGTCCTATGTTCCCAATTTACAATAGAACCGGAGAAAGAGTCATTGTTTTTTAAGAAATTTCGTAATTTATTGATTTTTTTAATATCTTCTTTTGATCGCCCAAATGTATATTTTACCGTCATTTTGTTTTGCTGCAGCTGATCATTCAGCTCTTTTTTGCCGTTATTTTTTTGTTGGCCGTTTGGATATCCTTTTTTATTTGAAGGCATTTTATTCCTCATTTAATTTATTAATCATATTATCCTCTTTAGACTATAGGATATAATTTCTTTTCAATCTTTACAAATATTTTTACATATTTTGTTTCCGTTGCAAATCTAAGATCTGCTTCTTTTAGAAAAAAAGGTATTATTTCCAATTCACTAATTTTTTGAATTATTTCGTAAACATACATTTGTTCCAGTATTTCTTTGAAATCCTTATTAATTTTATAATATATCTCGTTTCTTTTTTTACTTTTATTTTCCACAATAATATCCATACGTTTTAGGATTTTTATAAATTTATATAGGTTTTGTCTCGATGTTATACATCCTTCTGTAATTAATCCATTTTTAATAGCTTTTATAAGTTTAGAATCATAAAATATTTCCATTTTTTTAATTGTTGCTTGGACTTGAGGGTCAGTGTTATTTTTGTAATTTTTTTCCAATACATATCTTAAATGAAGCAATGTTAAACCATCTTTTTTATACAAATTAAGTAGAAATAATATACTCCTATAATGTGGTTTTTGAAACAATTTAATTTCAGTAAGCCCTTCTCTATTTTGTCTCATTTTTTTACGCCCTCTTTTAAATATTCATCATGATATCTACTATCAAAAGGATGCAATTCTAACCTTACAGAGATACCATTGCAATGATGAAATCTGGCTTTCGCATGGAATGTCTTAGTATCTATAAACCCTGGTTTACTAAATGGTTTCCTAAAAGTTACAGATATCACTTCACCACAAAGTGGACAATAAAGGCTCAATTTCATCAAGCCGTCGGGTTTCTGAATTTCATCAAACCAGGTCTTATAAGGTGGAAAATCTAATGCATCATCTCGAACATTTCTGAATTGATTCCATTGTTTACCATTCACCACTTTATTCTCTTTATTTTTCATTTTAAATCATTCCTTTGTTATAAATTTTAATGTATCATTTTTTATCCAATAACGTATTCCATAATCTTTACAGAAGTCCTTAAATTTTATGATTGTGTCAGCATAATATTCCCGTGCTTCTTCGGTTTTTGCCAATGAATTATAATTCCACATTCCAAATATGATAAAGTCAACAAAATTTATGTACTCCCAAAAAACATAATCATCCTGCTTATAAATAGCTGGACAGGGGTGCGGCTCATCAGAAACCCAGGTGTATTCCCCATCATTATGCACCACCCTCAATGGTCTGATTCTTTCCTCAATTGACAAAGCATTCGGCTCAAACTTTTTCCTAAATTTTTCCTCATGCGATTTCAATGTTACTCCATGCCTGACACCAGAAACCGGGATTACACCCATCTTAGATAAGACAGCAACAGGGATGTTGTTCTGTTTTAAAAATGAAACAAGTTTGAAAGTATTTAACAAATTATGTTGCTGCAGCAAAGGATCTGTTTCAAAAGAAATAAAAACCCCATCTGGTTTCAAACCGCTTTTAAATTGTTGTTCAACCAGTTTAAATGGTTCAGTTTTCGGATACCGTATATGACCTGTTTTAATATAACGAATGTAGCAATCCTGGCAACGGTTAGTACACCCCCATGCTACGTTAACAGCCATGGGGTTATTTATTTGCAAAACCTGTTGCGCTGTTTCCAGAGCCCTGCCTTTCGGTTTATATAATCTTCCTAACATGCTATACCCCTATTTTCCTCCTTATAATTATTAAAAAATTGCAGATTTTCAGGATGGATGTTAAGGATTTGAAAAAAATCCTCTGCCAATATCTCTCCAAGGTATCTTTGAAAATTAAATCCTAAAAATTTTTTTAATAAAAAAGACTTCTCTGTTATTTCTTTAATTTCACTTATATGTATTGGAATAGGTATAATAATAGGTGTACCGAGGTCAATATTTAATTTCTTATCTAATATATTCATCTTAGATTTTACTATCGAAACCCCTATGATCGTGGACTTATGCTCTTTTTTTATAGCAAGATATCCTGTAATATAATGTAGAACAATATCATCCTTGTTCACTTCCTTTAGCATATTTTTATATCTTGTGGATGCTGGTGCATATAGTCCTTCAAGGTTTGAAACCTTTTTTTGAAATCGGTATTCACTTGAGATTTCAATCCAATATCTCATTTTTTTATCTCCTTACCACACAGCAGGATATCCCTGCTATCTTTCCCAATCATCTACAAACTTTATAATCTTCTTTAAATCCTCCCATTCATTTGGATTTTGTTTTTTATAGCTTTTAAATAAGAAATAGTAATGCTATCCTCAATTTTTTTTCTACTTTCAGGATTTAATTTATTTTTCATTCTCGGATGTATACATTTTAGATTCCAGATATGAACCATAATTTATTCCTCCTGCATAAATTCCCTGTGTTCCTTGAAATACTGCACATCGATAGCCATCTGCTCCTGCGCACCAGATCCTATCTGACTAAGTGTCATTTCACCCTCGGCAATTGCCTTGACGCATGCATTCCAATAAAACAAGTCTGAGCCATTGTCTATATCATCAATTTCAATCATTTTAATTTTCCTTTAAATAATTATTCCATCCATCTATAAATCTCTGTTTTTCTTTTTCAGCAGTTTCTATATCCATGCATCTTTGTATAATAAAACTATTATTACCAAAATCTATAATAACTTCATATTTAAATTCATCATCATAAAATTGATTATGATTAATTGTAATTGGTGGCTGTTTCATTTTTACGCCTCTTTGTGTTTAAAAACTTTCATAATCTTTCCACTGTTCAAAAGGCGTAACTCTAATATAAAAAGCCCCATAGGGTCAACTAAAGTATTCACCTGCCTAAAAAATATTTTTTCATCTTCCATGGCCATGCATATCACCAATTTCTGAATCGGTGTATACATATAAAAACTTTTGCAGTGGAACACCCCCCTAACATTCTCCTATAACAAAAGGTGTATACAACCTATAAAATTATTGTATACGCTTTTTTCTAAAACTAAAACCAGGCACCCGGTGAAAACTTGGTGAAACAGGCATACAAGCAGGACAGGGTCTTTGCTCGAACTTATCATAAATACTTGAAGGTTTCTCCATAACCTCCCCGGTTTCATCAAAATAAATCAAATCATATTTTCCTGCTTTCCCCATTTTAACATCAGATGCAATAAGCAATGCTTTATCACGTATTTTCTTATAAAAATCATTTAATGTTTCTTTTTGATTGTAACCAAA
>LJUW01000054.1 GCA_001304315.1 candidate division Zixibacteria bacterium SM23_73_2
GAAAAGGAGGATTGTAATGAAATTCAAGACTCTAATGGAAATCAAGGCTGTTATATGCCTCGGTTTTGGGCCCATTCTCCTGTTCTTACCTAGCCCATTACTGACCTTATTGGGCAGCTCGTTTGGGCCAGGAGCTGCTATTTTTGCCAGGGAGTACGGAGCAGCTCTCTTGGGCAATTTCATGCTTACCTGGTTTGCTAGAAAAGCGGAAGAATCAATGGCGCGGCGGGCAATCGTCCTGAACCTTTTCGTATATGACACCATTGCGTTTGTTGCTATGCTGCTGATTCAGCTCTCTGGTGGTATGAATCTGCTCGGGTGGGGCATTGTAGCCATTTATTTATTCTTCGCGCTCGGTTTTGGGTATTTCTTAGTGCCACAAAAGAGAGTTGTGTGACATCCAACATGTCCAAGATGTGATGGATGGGTGGCTCACAGCAGAGCTGTGGAGTACCCTGGCTGTCAGGTCACACCCACCAAAGCGGGCAAGACCTGACAGAACAAGAAGAAAGTTTGGCCTGAAGGTTGGAGATTATAGAATGCAAATCTCTCATTATCATGCACTATTGATTGGTTATGCGGTTGCACTAATTGGCTGGCTCCTGGCTGATCGTGTATTTCCAACGTTGTGGCCTCGACGTGAACCTGCATCCTTCAACCGACCATGGTTTGAAGTACTATGGTCTATTATTAGCGTCATAGGGGTTCTTTTGGTTGGTCAGCTGTATACGCGAGGATGGTTGCTGCCAGACTTAGGGTCATTTGAAACATTGATCGAGGTATGCAATCAAATTCTTATCTTTTCACCAATACTTATTCTACTTGCTATCCGGCGACATCCTCTCAGTAGCGCTTGGCTGCCAATGGATAAAATGTGGGCTCGTCTTGCTATCGGTTTAACTCTTGCTTTGATTGCAATTTTAGCATTTACCATAGCCCATACTGGCAGTGATTCTTGGTTGATGGTTGTCCCGAGAGTTTATCATCCCAAAAACTTAGGTCTATTAGTTCAGGTACTGCTTGAGGATATTACCATAGCAGTTCTCTTCGTAAGATTTCGTGCAGTGCTTGGGCTGCGGGCGACAATTGCATTAGTTGCCGTTCTTTTTGCTGCTGGGCATATTCCAACGCTACTTACAAGAGGAGCAACAATAAGTGAACTTTCAAGTCTGATTTTAGATGCTGGATTAGGTATAGCAATTTTATCTGTTGTTCAGCGTTCAGCTGATATCTGGTGGTTTTGGTGCGTTCATTTTGCCATGGATATGATGCAGTTTTACGTAGTGACTTAATAGACAGAATTTGTTAATATTACTTTGGCGGGTGGCCCACAGCTGCGCTGTGGGGCAACCAGACGCAGTTAGTAATCATGAAAGTAAGGATGTTTCCAACACCATATGAAGAGCTGAATCAAGTTCTTGGTGAACTTGTGTCGAGGATTCAACAGATCCTGAACAATGACTTCATTGGTGCATACCTACAAGGGTCATTTGCCGTTGGGGGGTTCGATCAATATAGCGATGTCGATTTTATTGTTGTAGTTGAAGATGAACTAACTTTAAATCAGGTTGATGCCTTGCAGGTCATGCATGATCAGGTCTATCAACTGGATTCCGAATGGGCCAAGCACCTGGAGGGATCATATTTCCCAGAGGAAATCTTGAGACATCATTCAAAGAAGGGCCTGGATCTTTGGTATCTAAACCATGGTGATCGATCTCTTGTCAGGTCAGATCACTGTAATACCATTCTTGTTCGGGCGATCGTTCGCGAGAAGGGTGTTACCTTAGCTGGCCCCCCACCGAAAACGCTTGTGGGTCCAATCTCCGATGAATTGTTGAAGGCTGACATTTTCGAGACACTGACCAAGGAGGGACGAGAGATTCTCGAAGATCCAGAACGGTACAATAACCGTTTTTATCAGTCGTTCATTGTCCTGAACTATTGTCGAATGCTGCATGATCTTTATAGAGGCTATCCCGGGTCGAAGCGAGAGGGTGCCGAATGGGCCAAATCTTTTCTGGATCCATCATGGACAGATTTGATCGATGGTGCCTGGGATGGTCGGCCGGACCCAGCGAAGAAAATTAAGCAGCCTGCTGATCCTCGGGCTTTTGAAAAGACCTTAAGGTTTGTAGAATATGTTATGAATAAAAGCAAAGCTTACATTCCAAGGGATAAGTGTACCTAACCACTCGACGGTTGGCCCACAGCTGTGCTGTGAGGGATCAGGCTATCAGGTCACACCCACCAGAGCGGGCAAGACCTGACAGAACAAGAACAAGAATAATAACACCTATTTAGGAGGGTGTTGAAATGAAGCTAAAAACAATCTTCACTGTAAACTGCATCATTGCATTTCTTTTTGGAGCTGGGTTTACTTTTTTCCCGACATTATGCAGTTCGTTGATGGGGTTTAATGTAGCGGGTGACTCCTCTCTGATTGCTCGAGGCATGGGTGTATTTGTCATTGGCACTGGCGTCCTTACATTTTTCGCAAGAGACGCCTCAAAATCTGAGGCTAGACGAGCAATAATTCTTTCTTTATTTACTCTCTACATCTTATTGATTTTGTATAAAGTGTCATTGAATCTTTTGTGTGGAATTTCGTTTAATCTCATGTTTGTTTTAATATATGTAATTCACATAGGATTTTTAGTTGCATACGGATACTTCCTCTTTGGAGGACCAAGAGAGATAGAATTGTAACCAGTAACGTCTGCAACGCATAATTAATATCGGCTCCCTAACCACTCGCTGCAGCCAACCCCGATATCGAGCCGATTCTTGGGGCGGTTTTCGCGATGGTGGGTATCTTTTGCCATTTCATCCGTTGTTAAAGCCGCGTGTTGGCTGAGCTCCTTGGCGTTATCCTTCTTTTTTACCTCTTTATCTTTAAGACCTTTCTTTTTTTCCTCGTAGAAATTCCTGTATTCTCTCAGAAGCGCCTCTTGGTATTGTCCTTTTCCACCCGCAGGAATATAATTGTTTTTCTTAGCCAGTGATAAAAGCTTTTTCCCAAAAGACCCTTCAGGTTTTTCCCCTTCAAGATAAATATCCTCAAATATCTCATCCAATCCAACTATTCCCACAAAATCATTGTCCACCAGGATGAGACTTGACTTTTTGTTTTTAGTCATGATTAAAGATATATTAAATTCTCTCGTATATCTTTGATGTTTTATAGAAAAAAACACCAAAAACTTGACTTTTTAAGTTAGTTTATTATATATAAGCAGAAAATCAATTTGTTTTTTTAAGATAAATCCAGAATATGGCGGAAGAGAAGCTTAAAGTAGAAAAAAAAGAAAAGGTTCACATCTTTGAAGCTTGGTGCAAGCGCTGCGGGATTTGCGCTGCTTTCTGTCCCACCAATGCTTTGGGCATTGACCAAGAGGGCCTTCCTTACCTTGCTTATCCGGAGAAGTGCACCTTGTGCAAGTTGTGCGAGCTGAGGTGCCCTGATTTCGCCATAACCGTAAGGGAAAGGGAGAAAAAGGAGAAAGGATAAGTTGGAGGAAAAAATCAAGCAGAAAGAACAGTTACTTTTACAGGGGAACGTAGCCTGTGCCAGGGGAGCATTGGCAGCTGGTCTTGACTTTTTCGCCGGATACCCTATCACTCCCTCAACTGAGATCGCTGAATATCTGGCCAGGCATCTCCCTAAATACGGTGGAAAATTCATCCAGATGGAGGACGAGATAGCCAGTATGGCTGCGGTTATAGGTGCATCCATTGCCGGAGCCAAGGCTATGACCGCCACCTCCGGTCCCGGATTTTCATTAATGCAGGAGAACATAGGATATGCTTACATGGCTGAGGTTCCCAGCGTGGTAGTCAACGTTCAGAGGGGAGGGCCCTCCACCGGTCTTCCCACCAAGGTCTCCCAGTCCGATACCATGCAGGCACGCTGGGGCACCCACGGTGATTACAACTCCATCACCTTGGCGCCCTCATCGGTAAGGGAGTGTTTCGATCTAACCGTAAGAGCAATGAATTTAGCTGAGAAATACAGAACTCCGGTGGTGGTTTTGATGGACGAGGTGCTGGGGCATATGAGGGAGAAGGTGACCCTTCCCCAACCCGACGAGATAAAGGTGATCAATCGTTGGAAACCAACCGTTCCACCGGAGTGGTATCAGCATTTCGAGATAAACCCTCATTACGTGTCTCCCATGGCGATCTTCGGAGAGGGGTATCGCTTCAACGTTACCGGGTTGACTCATGATCCCTTGGGATTTCCGACAGCGAGATCTAAGGAGATTAAGGATAAGCTGGACAAGCTCAGAAACAAAATAGAGCATAACGTAAACGATATAGTTCAGGTGAAAGAGGAGTTCATGGAGGATGCCACCTGTGCCATTTTTGCCTACGGTTCCGCAGCCCGGTCAGCTCGTCAGGCCATCCGGATGGCAAGACAGAAAAGGATCAAGGTGGGATTGATCCAGCCGTTTACCGTTTGGCCCTTTCCGGAGGTTTATATGGAGCACATGTCCGAACGGCTGGATATGATTTTGGTGGTGGAGCTGAATCAGGGTCAGCTGGTAAATGAGGTAATGAGAACCAACTGTGGTAAAACCAGGATTAGAAAACTAAACCGCTATGATGGGGAGATTATAACCCCCGATGAGATTTTCCACAAGCTGAGGGAGGTGCGATGAAGTGGAACAGATGACCCAGGTAACCCACCGTTACCTTCGGACCAAAAAGAAGTTTCCCAGTGTATGGTGCTCCGGTTGCGGGATCGGAATAGTTTTCGGAGCTATCATAAGGGCTGTAGATAATTTAAAACTGGGAAAGGATCAAATAGCCATGGTATCCGGTATCGGTTGTTCAAGCCGGATGCCGGTTTACGCTGATTTCAACACCTTACATACGACTCACGGAAGGGCATTGGCCTTTGCCACCGGAGTTAAGCTGGCTAAGCCTGAGCTGCATGTAATTGTCATCACCGGGGATGGGGACGGGCTGGCCATCGGGGGAAATCATTTTATCCACTCAGCCAGACGCAATATCGGGATTACCACCATTTTGCTGAATAACAACACCTATGCTATGACCGGTGGTCAATACTCGCCCTGTACCCCTTTTGATAAATTCGGAACCACAGCCCCCTTTGGAAATGTGGAAAGATCATTTGATCCCTGTGATCTGGCTAAGGGCTCAGGCGCTGTTTTCGTGGCTCGGGGTACCACCTATCACGTAATCCAGCTACAGAAGCTTGTTGAAAAAGCTATAATGAAAAGGGGGTTTTCCTTGGTTGAGGTTGTCTGTCACTGCTCCACCATTTACGGGAGGTTAAATCGAGAGGGGACTGCAGTTAAGATGATGGAGTGGCAGAGGGATCACGCTGTTTCGATTCAGGCTGCCCAGAGGATGTCTCCGGAGAAATTGAGGGATAAGTTTTTAACCGGGGTTTTGTGGGATATCGAGTTCCCTGAATATTGTGAGGAATACGAGAAGGTGATTAAAAGAGCACAGGGGAAAGTTAATTTGTAACTTACTTAGCCATAGAGAAGATTTTGGGTTTTTAATCGATTAAGACAATGGAACATCATAAAAAGCATATTGAGCTTGAAGACATTTATGAGATAAGACTCTCAGGATCCGGAGGACAGGGATTGGTATTTGCCGGGACGGTATTAGCCGAAGCTATTGGGATCTACGATGGGAAAAACGTTGCCCAAACCCAGTCCTATGGACCAGAAGCGAGGGGTGGGGCATCCAGATCGGATCTCGTGGTGAGCAAGGGAGAGATCTACTATCCCAAAGCTACCAAATTGGACCTACTCTTAGCTTTAACCCAGGAGGCCTGTGACCAGTACTCCTTGGCGTTGAAGGAAGACGGGATCCTTATCGTGGATTCCACCCTGGTTGATCAGCTGCCTTTAAGGGAAGTTTTGGGCTTTCCTTTCACCCAGGTAGCCAAGGATGAGCTGAAAACGCCGATCGTTGCCAATATCGTTGCCCTGGGCACCATCTGCGCATTAACCAAAATCGTCTCTAAAGACTCTTTGATCCAGGTAGTAAGGAAAAGGGCGCCTAAGGGAACGGAGGAGCTAAACCAAAAGGCTCTCCAACTGGGTTTTGAGCTTGCAAGAAAAAGAAAAAAGAAAGATAGGTAGTTTCTTTTGGAAAAGACACTTTTTTTTATCAAGCCGGATGCGGTTAAGAGAAATCTGGTTGGTAAAATCATCACCAGGGTAGAGGATTCGGGATTTAGGTTAGGTAACCTGACTTTAGTTAAATTAAAAAAAGAAGGGGCAGAGGAGTTTTACCAGATCCATAAGGGGAAAGAATTCTTCGATAAGTTAATTGAATCGGTCAGCTCTGGCCCAGTAGTTGCCATGGTTTTGGAAAAGGATAATGCGGTGAAGGACCTGCGAGAATTGGTGGGGGCTACTGATCCTCAAAAGGCAAAAAAGGGAAGCATCAGGTCAGATTTCGGCTTGGACGTTACCCGCAATTCTTGCCATGCCTCCGATTCCCCTAAGAATGCCCCTGATGAAATTTTGTTTTTTTTCCCAGAAAAGGATTGACAAGAAGAAATAATCTTTTATTTTTATATGATATAGTGAAAAATTTCACAAAATATAAGGAGGAGATATGGCAAAGCCAAAGTATACAGGTAAAATAGAGTGGCCAGCTAAAATCGAGCTGGGAAGGGGTTTGGAGGGAGCCATTACCAACGAGACCAGAATAGGGTACGTGGATGGCCAGAAGGGCTGGCTGGTATACCGGGGATACAACATTTTCGATCTGGCCGAGCATTCCAACTTCGAGGAGACATCTTATCTTCTGCTTTTCGGCAAGCTTCCTACCAAAAGCGAGCTGGATGAGTTCAACCAGAAGCTTTTGGGATACAGGAAAATCCCCTCGCAGGTAATTGATGTCTTGAAGGTAATTCCCAAGAATGTTCACCCCATGTCAGCCCTACGTACCGGAGTATCGGTTCTGGGTTGTTTCGATGACAAAGCCGAGGAGATTACGGTTGAGAACGATACCGAGATTGCCATAAAGCTCATCGCCCAGATGGCTACCATTGCCGGGGCCATAGCCAGAATCAGAAAAGGGCAAAAACCTTTGGATCCCGACCCCGAGCTTGACCACTCGGCGAATTTCCTTTATATGATGAATGGGAAAAAACCTGACGATTTCTCGGCTAAGGTTATGGATGTCTCGTTGATTCTGCACGCTGATCACGGGATGAACGCATCCACCTTTACCACCATGGTGGTTAATTCCTCCCTTCCGGATCTTTATTCTTCAGTTTGCTCCGGGATCTGCAGCTTGAAGGGGCCTCTTCACGGGGGAGCCAACGAACGCTGCCTGGCTGACCTCCTTCCCCTTAAGGAAGAGAATGATGCGGTTAAGTACGTGAAGGACTGTATCGAAAAAAAGAAAAAGATAATGGGTTTCGGCCACCGGGTCTACAAGGCTTACGATCCCCGAGCAACGATCCTGGGAAAGTATTCCCAGAAGGTAACCGAGATGAAAGGAATGGGTAATCTCTACCAGATCGCCAAGAAAGTGGAGGAGGAAGTCATAGCCGCTTACGGGGAGAGGGGGATTTTCCCCAATGTGGATTTCTATTCGGGGACCATCTACTATGCGATGGGAATAGAGGTTCCGATGTTCACTCCCATATTTGCGGTCAGCAGGGTCTCCGGCTGGGTTGCCAGGGTTTTAGAATACCTGCCCGAGAACCGGATTTTCCGTCCCCGGGCAGTATACGTCGGTCCTCTGGAGGAGAAATTCGTGCCTATGGATAAGAGATAGATAATTTTGATTTTTCAAACGCAGGCTCAGAAAAAAGCCTGAGTTTTTTTATTATATGGATTATCAAGCTTTAGCTTGATCTTAGATGCTTAATTATTGATAGTTTTACCCCGAGATTGAGTGTATTTAAATAAGTTACTTGATAGCCTGAAAATAAGTCTGCAGGGTTTTTTGTCCTCCCCAGAGGTGGGAAGCAAAACCGATGATTAGAATTGGTCCGTCTTTGAAATAATCTTTTCGAAAATACTCCAAAAACTTCTTGACAATCCCTTCTTCATAACTTACTTATTTGCAAATGAGTCTTATTTTGAGTTTAGAGATTTATGTTTTGATGAACCTTGTAAAAAAAGGAGGTAGTTGGAGGAAAATATAAGTTAGAATTGAGGATAAAACAGATTAGATTTCAACTTCTAAAAGAGAGGTGGTGAGATAGGTGAGAACCAAGAGCTTTAGTTTTATTTTGATTATTTCCATTTTCCTCCTGTTCAATTTAGCCTTTGGTTCAGGCGAGGAGATTCCCTGGGAGAGCGTTAATGCTGGAGGAAGCATTTATGCATCATCAACCAATTACAAACTCTCGGGCTCAGTAGGTCAATCAGTTGCAGGGGCGCATGTGGGGACCTATAACAGCTATGCTGGTTTCTGGAATCCCTGGGTGGTGACAACGGATGTGGAGGAGGAGGAAGAAGAGGAGGTTATGCCGGATAAGTTCTCCCTTTCCCAGAACTATCCCAATCCCTTCAATCCTCACACGGTGATAGAGTATGCTCTTCCGGTGGAGAGTCATGTCAACATCGTGGTATATAATGTCCTGGGTCAGAAGGTCAGGGTTTTGAAGGACGATATGGAGAGGGTTGGATTCAACCGAGTTGTCTGGGACGGTAAGGATGACAGGGGTCAGGATGTTGCCTCGGGAGTTTACTTCTACCGAATCAAGGCAGAGGATTTTGAGAAGTGCAAGAAGATGCTTCTGTTAAAGTAATCAGCGGATTGGACGGATTAAGCGGACTTTTTTAAGCTTCATTAGGTAGGAAATCAGATAGCAATGCAACTAAATTATGCTGTCAAAATGAATTTTTAGACAGTTAAACATAGAGGGAGGATTAAAAAGATGAAAAAGGCAGTTTTTTTGTTCTTAGGTTTGTTTTTAGTACTTTATTTGTCAGCCTATGCCCCTGTCCTGGAGTTTCCCAAGGAGATAAATTATCAGGGGATGTTGACCACTCCGCTGGGGAGTCCGGTTCCGGATGGTTCCTACAGCATAAAATTCACCATCTGGAGTCATGAGACCTCCACATCAGCATCCTACAAGAAATGGGAACACACCTATTCACCGGTGACTGTGACCAATGGTTTATTCAATGTTCGTTTAGGTGAAGGAGCCCCTATTAATTTACCCTTTACTGAGGAGTACTGGCTGGAGATACAGGTAGGAGCAGATCCTGCTCTTTCTCCCAGGACCAAGCTGACCGCTGTTGGGTATGCTTATCGATCTCTGGTTGCTGATTACGCCACTTCAGCAGGAGGAGGTGGTTGGGTTGATGATGGTGCTAATGTCAGGTTGGAAACTATTGGTGATGAGGTTGGTATAGGGACAACCAGTCCTAATTATAAATTAGATGTCCGAAGCAGTATTGGAATCGGTTCTTCATCAGAGTCGGGTTTACTGGAACTATACCAGGCTGGTGCAAGCGACCCCGTTATTGAAGCAAGTCCTGATGGTTCTATGGGTGGATTAATTCGTCTCTATGATGAGGCTAACAATATAATGATTTCAGCAGAGGCGGATGGTAATGGTGAAGGCGGGTGGTTTGGTGTGCGACGCTCTACCAGCTCATACGGATTTACAGTTGATGCCAACTATGGTGGAACTAAAGATCCATATGTGAATATTGATGGATCATCCCGTGATGCGATTTTTAACATGAGCTTGTCAGGAAACTCGTCGGTACAGCTTCCCAGTGACGCTATTTATGACTACGAGATTTTAGACGAGCCGGGAGTGGCAAGCAATAAGGACGGAAGCTCACAAGTGACACTGACTGGTGCAACACAGACTCTTCTCTCCAGAACCATCACCTGCCCGTCAAGCGGGTATGTTCTGGTGATCGGTACAGCTCAGCCACAATTTAATCATGTAAAAGGAACCAGCACCGGTGGTACGTTCGGTGTATCCACATCCTCCAGTTCCTTTCCCGTTAATCAAGATGTGTTGGTAGCGATACCGAGTTCAGCGGAAGATGGTACTTATTATTCGGCTGTTACCGTGCATGGTCTTTTCTCTGTAAGCTCGGGTAACAATACTTTTTACTTCTTGGCAGATAAATACAGTGGCGGCACTGTTTACGTGTTTGACATGCAGCTCACACTGGCTTACTTTCCGACTGCCTACGGTGGTGTAGTATCCACCAAGATCGCGGGTGAACCGGATGTTCCAGACGACCAGGCTTTAGAAGCTCCCGCTATAACCGATGCAGACGTGACAGCTGAGCAAGCAGAGGCGGAGGCGTTTAACACAGCGAGACTGGAGAGGGAGCTGGCTGAGATACGAGCTCGGGTAGAGGCTCTGGAGCAGGAACAGGAAGGACAGGATCAATAAAAAGTTGGTGGTAGACATTCTGAGGGTGAAGCCAAAAGCTTCACCCTTTTGTTTTAACCTCATCCTTACCCTCTCCATAAATGTAGAGGGCAGGGGTGAAGTTAGATCTATAAATGGAGAAGATAAGTAGGTCGATTTTCCAAAAGTCGACCTTTTCAAATCTGTTTTCATTTGAGAGGAGCAGTAGACAGTCTGCATCTTATCATTGATTTTTTCTCCCACACCTGTTTTGGTCTTGACTGGAAATCCCCCTTTAGCAAAGGGGGATTTAGGGGGATTTTTCAAGTTTCAAATCCCCCCTTCCCCCCTTTTTCTAAAGGGGGGGTATATAGACAATTATATGCTCCACTTATAGATAAGCAGGTCGATTTTCCAAAATCGACCCTTTCAAATCTGTTTTGGTCGAGATTTGAATCTCAACCTACAAAGGGTGAAGCCTGAGGCTTCACCCTTTTTTTTGCCTCACCCTGGCCCTCTCCATAAATGGAGAGGGAAGGGGTGAAGAAAGCTCCATATATGGAGAAGTAAGGTGAGGATTTTTTCAAAAAACGTTAAAAACAACAGTTGACAATTCGTAGTTTTTTTGTAAATTATGAATTTGTGAAAAAATTCACTTTTAGGTAAAAGCATTATGTCTTGTATCTAAAAGTGACGATTAGCTGTCTGGCAGCAATTTTGACAGCACATAGAGAAACAGTCGGAATTGGAATTTCGACCTACAATTGATTACTTAGAAAAAGAGAGGTTTTTTTATGGGTAAGACTTTAGCTGAGAAGATAATAGGTGAACATGCGAAAAGGGAAGTTAAGGCTGGGGAGATAGTCATAGTCCCAGTGGATGTATGTCTGACCCAGGACGGAACAGGTCCTTTGGCTATAAGACAGCTTCAGAAAATCGATTTAGAACATGCAAAAAATCCTCAAAAGACCGTCCTTTTCTTGGACCACGCTGCCCCCTCCCCCAGAAAGGAGCTTTCCAACGACCATATGCTGATAAGGGAATTCGCCCAAAAGACCGGCGCCTGTCTTTCGGACGTGGGTAAGGGTGTCTGCCACCAGATAATTGCGGAATCCTATCTCAAGCCCGGGGACATATTGATCGGCGCTGATTCCCATACCTGCACCGGAGGAGGATTAGGAGCATTTGCTACCGGAATGGGCTCAACCGACGTGGGGATGGGGATCGCTCTGGGAAAAACCTGGCTTAGAGTTCCGGAAACTTTCAAGATCGAGGTAACCGGTAAATTTCAAAAAGGTGTGTATCCAAAGGATTTGATCCTTTATTTGATCGGCTTGATTGGAGCGGATGGTGCGACCTATAAGGCTTTAGAATGGTGCGGGGATACCATTGATAGGATGTCCCAGAGCGGAAGGCTGTGCTTAGCCAATATGGCGGTTGAGGCAGGAGCAAAAGCAGGTCTTTTCGCTACTGATGATACCACCAGGGAATATCTTGAAGAACACAAGAGGAAAAAGGATTTCAGAAAAATCGATCTGGATAACGATGCTGAATACGAAAGGGAAATAAAGATCGATGCTTCCCAATTGGTTCCCACCATATCTTTTCCCCATACAGTTGACAATACCAAAAGGATAGATGATATTAATGAGTCGATAAAGATAGATCAGGTTTTTGTGGGAACCTGCACCAACGGTAGGTTGGAGGATCTCAAAGCTGCTTTGAAGGTAATCAAGGGTAAAAAGAAACATCCCCGGGTGAGGATGATAGTAGTTCCTGCCTCCAAAAAGGTGTTTCTGGATTCTCTTGAAAAAGGATATATAAAGGAGTTCATCGAATTCGGTGCTGCGATTTTAGCGCCGGGATGCGGTCCCTGTGTTGGGGTGCATGAGGGTATCCTGGGCGATGGGGAGAGATGCTTGGCTACCATGAACCGCAACTTCAAGGGGAGAATGGGAAATCCAGAAGGATTTATATATTTGGCTTCTCCCGCTACAGCAGCAGCTGCTGCCATAACCGGGGAGATATCAGACCCCAGGGAGTTTCTTATCAAGAAATAAAAAAAAGATTTATCTGCGGGGTCCCCTGACTCCACAGGAGCGTTGTAGGAGTGATGATTGTTTATATAGAGCTACAAAAAGATAAAAAGCGAAAATAAAGAGGTGTTATATGATATTAAAAGGGAAAGCGTGGAAATTCGGTGATGATATCTCCACTGATCTTATCGCTCCGGGCAGGTTGTTTCACTTAAGGTCCAATCTGCCTGAGCTGGCAAAGCATGTTCTGGAGGATGCTGATCCGAGCTTTGCCCAGAAGGTTCAGAAAGGCGATTTCGTTGTGGGAGGCAAAAATTTTGGCTTGGGCTCCTCCAGGGAGCATGCTCCCACCATTATAAAATTGGCCGGGGTATCAGCGGTTTTGGCTAAATCATTTGCCAGGATTTTTTACCGGAATTCGATAAACGTGGGTCTGCCGGTTCTGATCTGCGATACTGATAAAATCGATTTAGGGGACCAGCTTGAAGCTGATTTGGAAAAGGGGAAGATAAAGGATCTGACCAAAAACATAATCCTTGATTTCACCCCTCTGCCCGGGGCAATGATCAAGATTTTAAATGATGGTGGTCTGGTGGAGCACATAAAAAAGCACGGGGATTTTAAGATAGATTGAACAAAAGTACTTGAGTAGACAGTAAGCAGATTAAATAAAATAAAAAATAAAAGAGAAAAATGAAAAAATAAAACTAGTAGGAGGAGAGATGATTGAGTTTAACAAGCTGACCGTTCCGACCCAGGGGGAGAAAATCGAGATCGAGGGTGACAAATTGAAGATTCCCGATTTCCCGATTATCCCCTGTATAGAGGGTGATGGCATAGGACCGGATATCATGAGAGCCTCCAGGAGGATCTGGGATGCGGCTGTGGAGAAGGCTTACGGAGGAAAGAAAAAGATAGTATGGCTGGATATTTACGCTGGTGACTCTGCTCAAGCCAAATACGGCGAGGTTTTGCCCCAGGATACCTTCAAGGCCATCGAGCATTTCATCGTTGCCATCAAGGGACCCCTTACCACGCCGGTTGGTGGAGGTTACCGGAGCCTGAACGTGACCCTCAGACAAAAACTGAACCTTTATGCCTGCGTGAGGCCGGTTAGATACTTCAAAGGAGTTCCCTCTCCGGTGATTCATCCTGAGAGGATGAACGTGGTGATATTCAGGGAGAACACCGAGGATGTCTATGCTGGAATCGAATGGCGCCAGGGGAGCAAAGAGGCAACCGAGCTCATTTCCTATCTTAATAAAACCTATAATCTCAAAATAAGGGAGGATTCCGGAATAGGGATCAAGCCAATAAGCATCACCGGAACAAAACAGTTGGTTCGCAAGGCGATTAAGTATGCCCTGGCCCATAATAGAAGCTCGGTTACCATGGTTCACAAGGGTAACATAATGAAATACACCGAAGGAGCTTTCCGGGATTGGGGATACCAGTTAGCCAAGGAGGAGTTTGCGGATACGACCATCTCCGAGGATGAGCTCTGGGAAAAATACGATGGTAAGGTTCCCGATGGCGTGGTAGTGATTAAGGATCGGATCGCCGATTCGATGCTCCAGCAGATTTTGACTCGGACTGCTGAATATGATATCGTAGCAACTCCTAATTTGAACGGGGATTATCTTTCCGATGCCTGCGCTGCTCAGGTTGGTGGCTTGGGAATGGCTCCCGGAGCAAACATTGGCGATTTCATCGGGTGAGAAGACCATAATGCAAAAAAGGGTAACCTATGATCTACACCGTCTGATGGAGGGAGCGACCAAGCTCAAGACCTCGGAGTACGGATCTGCGATTATCGAGAACATGGGTTAATTTATTCTGAGAATAAAGTAGAAAAACATAGGGCGGACCTTTGGGTTCGCCCTTTTTCATTGGATTGCTACAATTTTTTGTTGCTGTAATTTGTTGGGACAGACCTTGAGGTCTGTCCAGGACAGGTTTGAAGATATGTCCCTACTTTATGGGTATAGTGAAGTAATCTAATGATAGAGAGGGATTGCTTCGTCAATTTGCTCCTCGCGATGATGGAGATAAAAATGTCACTGCGAGCCCGCCTCTGGCGGGCGAAGCAGTCCCCTGATAGAGAGGCAGATTGCCGCGCTAACTCCGTTCGCTCGCAATGATGAGGAAACATAAACGGGCGACCACAAGGGTCGCCACTGCATTGAAAAATTCAGTGTCTTCAGCGATTCAAATATTTACCTCTTTTTTCCCACCGGCATAATGGCAAAGGGATTCTCATCTTTGAGTTCCAAAAGCTTTTTCACCTTCTGGTCCTCAAAAGCACCCATCTCAACAGTGCCTAAACCTAAAGCCTCAGCTTCAAGATACACGTTCTGACAGGCGTGCCCTAACTCGATGTGAACGTATCTTATTCCTCTTTCCCCGTATTTTATCATGGTTCGCTCATAGATTCCGGTGATCACAAAGCTGACCGGAGCACCGAGTACGTACTTTTGCCCTAATGCCGCAGTGCTAAGATTTTCCCTTTTGTCGCCATCGATTTTCTTTGTGAGGCTGTGATCGCCTGGATTGTAATGATAAATTCCCGGTTCCAATCCATCCACATTTCCAACTACCAGGAAAACCTCCAAGGGATATTTGGCACCGGCAGATGGAGCAGTTCTTCCTCCATCCTCTGAGGTTATTCCCTGGGCTGCCCAGCAGAGCTGGGAGATCTGCTCGATGGTCAAAGGTTGGTCCTTGTAAGTTCTTACTGACCTGCGCTGGGAAAGAGCCTGTTCAACCGTGGTTTTGCTCTTCAGATGAGGAGTTGGAAGCTTTATGTCCGCATCTAATTTAAGTTTTGCGCTTGATGGTTCGTTTTTAACTCCGAGGATCATAAAAGAAAATGCTAAAAAGGAAAAGAGCAACACAAAAAAGATTGGTTTTTTTCTTAGCATACATACCTCCAATTCTTCAGTTTCCACTTTACGACTTCATCCTCTTTATAACAAAAATTCCCAAGAAAATCAAAAGCGCTCCCAGAATTTGCCAAAGGGTCAATTTCTCGCCGAATATCACAAGTGCTAAAAGGGAAGCAATCACCACTTCCCAGGTAGCTACGATTCCTGCTTTTCCAGCCTCAAGATATTTCAATCCTCTGGTGTAAAGGGAATAGCCAAAGATGGTTGGAACTATTGCCAGGGTGAAAATCCATAACCAGGCTGTGGCTGGATAGCTTTTTTCAAACAATGTATTGGGAGGGCAGAACAGAAGCAGAAACAAAGCACCGAATCCAAAAGCATAGGTTACTATGGTCTGGGAATCGTAGTTGAAAGTAGCTTTTTTGCCAAAGAGGGTATAGGAGCCAGCACCTAAACCGCATATAAGGCCATAGATTATCCCTTTTAGGTTGAATTTCAAAGCAGCGGGATCATAAACCTGAATTACTAATACGCATCCTAAAAATGTTAAGATGAGCGCTATGATTTTATTTTTATCTAACTTTTCATTTAAGATGAATATCGAGAGTATTAAAACCCAGGCTGGAAAAGTGTAGATCAATATAGTGGCAATTGCAACCGTAGTGTATTTTATCGCATAAAAGAAGAGTATGAAGGTAATGGTAACGCTCAGAAAACCATAGGAAGCAAAAAATGGAATGTCGGATGTTTTAATTTTAAGTTTTTTACGGTCGAGAAAAGCTATGGTGACAAAGAGCAAAACTGAGGCAATTACTGCTCTGTAGGTAACGACCTTTATCGGGTCTGGCTCGTATTGGTAGATCAATTTACCCAGAACCCCTATGCTTCCCAAAAGGGTGGTTGCAAATATTATGTAAAAATAGCCTTTGAGGTCTTCATTCATCGGGCTGGATAGATGAAGATGAAACCGGGAGGGGTTTCATCCCCTCCCATCCATCGGGAGCCTATCAGGGATTCCCCTGCTTCATTTCAAAAGCAATTATTTTAAGTTATTTTTTATTTTTTCTTTTTCACCGGTTCGGGCAAATCCTCGGTTATGCCGGCTAATTTCTTAGCCAGCTCCACCTTCTCCTCCAGATTGACATTGGCTCTAATCACCAGCTTGGCCCCGTCAGGGGAACCACCTCCGTGCATGCATCCGGGGACCCCGGCTCCAATGGTGGTCCATTCGACCAGTCTGGCTGCTCTGGCTCTTGTTTCAGCGGAGGCATTTGCTTTCAGATATTTTTGAACCATATTTCCGTATCTGGGATCATAGAAATCCACAGAAGACGGTATGCATCCTGTCTCGGCAATCCCTCCGGATATGTCCTGGGCTAAAACCGAGGTCTCGTAGGGGAGGTTTGCCACGTGAACCTTGTTCACGTTGGAAAGGAGGGGATTACACTGCCATATTCCCGAGGGGTGTTTTCTTCCCAGGGCAGCTGCAGCGATTCCCATCCCGAAGGTGGTCTCGTTGTTTATTATCATTTTGGTTAGCTTATCTGAGAAAACCCTGGAGGAAAGACCGTTGGCTCGGGCAACCAAGATCGAAGCCCCGATCTTAATATCCCCCTGACCAGCAACGCAGGCTCCGATGGCTGCCCGGTAAGGCATGATGAAATTCAAAACCGCGCCTAAGCTGTATTTATTCTCCTTGCACATAAACACCCTTTCTTTGGGAACGAACACGTCTTCAAAGAAAAGATATGCCTGGGTGATGCCACCGCATTTGACCGGGATGTCAAATCCATCCTCCTCTTCTCTGGTATCGGATGGTCTCCTGGTCTCGACTATGGTTAAACCATCCGTGTCCTTGGGAATAACGAAAGATACTGCCCAATCTTTGTCCTCCTCTTTATATCCCGAACCGGGCAGGACGAATATCTCATTTGCAGCTGCTACCCCGCAGATCATAACCTTGGCGCCCCTTACCACTATACCGTCATCTTTTACCTCAACGATTCTCAAATTCATATCCGGATCTTCCTGCTGGGAGGGAGTTTTGGTCCGGTCTCCCTTGGGATCGGTTAAGGCTCCAGCCACGGTGATGTCATCTTTTTGAGCCTTCAGAAGCCAGCTCTGAAGCCTCTGGTGATAATCGGTTCCCAGTTCCTTATCCATATCGTAGGTGGTGGCCCACATCGAGTTGATGCAGTTCCAGCCTGCGCACCTTCCACCGGTGCAGGTTCCGGTAAGCTGAAAGATGAGCCTTTTCATCTTGGAGTTGGCTATCATATCCTCAGGAGATTGTATCAAAGATAGATAACGAGAGATCTCCTCGCCGTTTAGAGAGGATTTGGTTGTGACTATCTCTTTGTATTGGGGATGGTGCTGGGCAGAGAATATCTGGGCATGTCCCTCCACGGTGCATCTGGTATAGGGGCTTTTGGTTACATCCTC
>LJUW01000055.1 GCA_001304315.1 candidate division Zixibacteria bacterium SM23_73_2
CAGCTGGTTCTGGATGTGGGGGGGGTGGGGTATCATCTCCAGATTCCATTATCCACCTATGAGAGGTTGGGTGAAAACGGCTCCCGGGTCAAGGTCTTAACCTATCAATACGTGAGGGAGGATGCCTTCAAGTTATTTGGGTTCGCAACCTCGGAGGAGAAAAATCTATTTGAATTGCTTCTGTCAGTTTCAGGGATCGGACCGAAGATAGCTCTGGGTATCTTATCCTGTATAACCCCGGATGATTTCATGCGGTTTATCTCTTTAGAACAGCTGGATTCCTTGACCGTGATCTCCGGAATAGGCAAAAAGACTGGCAGAAGGTTAATCGTTGAGCTGAAGGACAAGATAGACCAAACATACGTAATCGAAAAAGGTATTGCATCCAGGGGAAAGGCAAAGCCCGATCTGGCTGAACAGGCGATAGGTGCTTTGATCTCCCTGGGTCTTACCAGATATCAGGCTAAACAGGCGGTCGAAAGCGTTATTGAGGATTCTCGGAAAAAGCTTGGTCTGGAGGAGCTTATAAAACAAGCACTCAAAAGCTCTAAGTAAAGAGATGCTTATGAAAAAAAGATTGACCACACCTAACCGCTTTTCGGATGAGGTTGAATTCGATTTGACCTTAAGACCGGTCTGTCTGGATGAGTTCGTTGGTCAGAAAAAGGTCAAGGATAACATAAGGATTTTCATCCAGGCAGCGATGAAAAGAGGTGAGGCACTGGATCACGTTCTTTTTTACGGACCTCCCGGTCTGGGTAAAACCACCCTGGCTTACATCATTGCAAGGGAATTGGGGGTTCAGATCAAATCCACCTCAGGACCTGTTCTGGAGCGTCCGGCAGACCTGGCAGGGATTCTCACCAATCTTAAAGATAGGGAGGTTTTGTTCATCGACGAGATCCACCGCCTTAACCATGTGGTGGAGGAATATCTGTATCAGGCTATGGAGGATTTCTCCATAGATATAATGATCGACAAGGGACCTTCTGCCCGTTCGGTGAAACTGAATCTAAAACCCTTCACCCTTATAGGAGCCACAACCAGGGCAGGTCTTTTAACCTCGCCTTTAAGGGAGAGGTTCGGAGTTACCGGAAGATTGGACTTTTATAATTCTTCTGATCTGGAAAAGATAATTAAAAGATCGGCCAAGATACTGGATATAGAGATAAACCCCGAAGGTGCACAGGAGATCGCTAAGAGGTCCCGGGGAACTCCCAGAGTGGCAAACCGACTTTTGAGAAGGGTGAGGGATTTTGCCGAGGTTAAAGCAAAAGGCAAAATCGAAAAATCGGTGGCTGTGAATGCTATGAGGCTGCTGGATGTGGACGAGATAGGTCTGGATGAGATGGACAAAAGAATTCTAAAAACCATAATCTTCAAATTCAACGGCGGTCCGGTGGGTATCAGCTCCCTGGCAGTAGCAGTGGGAGAGGAGGGGGAGACCATAGAGGAGGTTTACGAGCCCTATCTGATACAGGAGGGTTTTATCGATCGCACCCCCAGGGGAAGAGCAGCAACACCTTACGCTTACAAACATCTGGGAGTTGAATACGATCAGGACATTCAGAAGAGGCTATTATGAGAATACTTCTGCACTGTTGCTGTGCTCAATGTGCGGTCTTCCCTTTGAAAAGATTGAAGGAGAAAGGTTTCGAGGTAACCGGATTCTGGTATAATCCCAATGTCCATCCCTTCACCGAATACCGTAATCGGATGGAGGGTTTAAGCTATCTGGAGAGGGTAGTGGATTTACCGGTGATATACGAGGATTCCTACGAGCTGGAAAAATATTTGAAGAGGGTGATGGATGATCTGGATAAAAGGTGCGAGCATTGTTACCAGTTGAGGCTTTTCAGAGCTGCGGAGAGGGCTAAAAAGGAAGGATTCGACAGGTTCACCACCACACTTCTGGTCAGCCCCTATCAGGACCATTCTTTGATAAACCAGATCGGTGAGAGGGCTGGAAAGGAAATGGGGATCGAATTTTTTTATGAGGATTTCAGGCCGGGATTTTACGAGGGGAAAAACTTTGCCAAGGAACACAACATCTACCGTCAAAAATACTGCGGATGTGTGTTTAGCGAAAGGGATAGATACCAGAAGAAGAAAAAGGATTAATGCGATTTGAAAAAGTTCTGTCATGTTTATCAATTTAGGAAAGCTTTTAATTCTAGTGGGAGGGATAATTTTCATTTCAGGGATCTTCCTTTTATTCGTAGGGAAGATACCCTTTTTGGGAAAGCTGCCGGGTAATATTCACATCCATAAAAAAAACTTCGATTTATATTTTCCCTTGACAACCTGTATTCTTATTAGCATTGTGTTGTCTTTGATTTTTATATTCTTTGGAATTTTTAAAAAGTAGGTCAGGTATAGAAGATATGTAGACTGGGATAAATTCCCCGCTCTGTTTTGGTATATATTAGTGGGAATTAATCCCACTTGAATATTTTACTGGTATAAGAAATACGCAGGCTGAAGCCTGCGGCTGCATTTATTAGAAGAGATGAAAGTTGCTGATTACGATTTCCACTTACCTCCGGATTTGATCGCCCAGTATCCTCTGGATAAAAGAGATCATTCCAAGCTTTTGGTTCTGCATAAGGATACCGGTGAGATAGAACATAAGATTTTCTATCAGATCATAGATTACTTAGAACCCGGGGATGGGCTGGTCATAAACCAGACCAAGATATTTCCAGCCCGGCTTTTTGGCAATCTGGATGAAACATCATCAAAGATTGAGATTTTGCTTTTGAGAAAAGTCAAAGACGATGAGTGGGAGGTTTTGGTTAAGCCTGGAAGGAAAGCTAAAATCGGAAGAAGAATTGTTTTCAATCAAGGCAAATTAAACTGCCAGATTCTGAATCACGCTCCCTCTGGCGGAAGGGTGGCGAGATTTTTTTATCAGGGTGATTTCTTTGATATAATTGACAGAATAGGAGTTGTTCCTCTGCCACCCTATATCAAAAGGGAGCCGGAGCAGAAGGATAAGGAGAATTACCAGACGGTTTATGCTAAAGAAAGGGGTGCTGTTGCTGGTCCAACCGCGGGATTTCATTTCACCGAGGACCTTTTGAAAAAAATTAAAGAAAGAGGAGTATCGATCATACCTTTAGTTCTTCACGTGGGATTGGGAACCTTCAGGCCGATCAAGGTGGATGAGCCACAAAAGCACAGGATGGAGCCTGAGTATTTCAGGATAGAAAAAGATTCTGCAGAAAAGATTAACCGGATTAAATCAGAAGGGAAAAGAGTAATAGCCGTTGGAACCTCAACGGTGAGAGCATTGGAGACTGCAGCAGGTGACGATGGTTTTCTGCAATCCAAAGTAGGATGGACCGATATGTTCATCTATCCCCCTTATAAGTACAAGTTAGTTGATGCCATAGTCACCAATTTTCATTTACCCAAATCGACTTTAATTCTATTGGTTTCAGCATTTTCATCCAGGGATATGATTTTAAATACTTATAAAGTGGCCATTGGAAAAAGATACAGATTTTACAGTTATGGGGATGCGATGTTTTTAATTTAGTCAGCGGATTGGTCAACGGATTGAGCGGAATATTCAGCGGATTAAACGAATTGAACGGAGTGGTCAACGGATGGAACAGATTGAACGGAGTGGTCAACGGAATGAACGGATTAAACGGATAGAATAGAAGATTTTCAGCGGATTGAAAGGAGTTCCCAACGGATTAAACAGATGTAACGGATGAGTTAGAGGATTTAGCGGATTGAATAAATGATATATTGATTTATCAGTGAGAAGATGAAAACGGTTGCTGTAATCGTTGCAGGGGGGAAGGGGACAAGGATCGAAGGTAAGCTTCCCAAGCAGTTTACCGAGATTGCGGGAAAACCGGTTGTGGTTTACACTCTGGAGAAATTCGAGCTTTGCGATTCTGTGGATGAGATCTGTTTGGTGGTGCCAGAGGATTTTTTGAGTTTTAGTCAGGAGATGGTGAATAAATTCCATTTCAAGAAATTGAATAAGATAATCCCCGGAGGAGAGAAGCGTCAGAATTCAGTGTATAAAGGCCTTTTAGCCATCCCAGCCAATACGTCTTTTGTTGTAGTTCACGATGGGGTGAGACCTCTGGTAAAAGTGTCCAAGATAAAAGAATCCATTAGATTATGCAAGGAATGTAAGGCTGTGATACTAGCGGTTCCTGTTAAAGAGACGGTGAAGAGAGTTGAGAATCTATCTGTTATCACTACTTTGAATAGGGAAAAATTATGGAGCATTCAGACTCCACAGACATTTGATTATATACTACTTGTGGGTGCTTACAAAAAAGCAGAAGAGGATGGATTTTCAGGCACCGATTCCTCCTCCTTGGTCGAGAGGCTGGGAGTTGAGGTTAAGGTTTTAGAAGGTGATTATGACAATATCAAGATTACCACAAAAAAGGATTTAATATTTGCGGAAGAGATATTGAAAAGTTCAAAAAAATAAAAGGAAGGAGGTTTTATGTGTGTTAAAAAAATGTTTTTGTGTTGTGTTTTTCTATTGTTATATTTTTTTCTGTTTATACCCATTACTTATTGTCAAGAGTTAAAAGACATATCAAATCAAACACGGAGATTCGAAATCAATTTGAATATTGGATATTTTTCTCCTCTGAGAGAAAGTTTTAGACAATATTATGGAAGCGATTTCAGGTACGGTGGTGGTATGAGCTATAATATTACGGAAAAGATAGGAATAGGAGCTGATTTAACGTACACAAATTTGAAGAAGTCAAAATATCCTGCAAGATTTCAAATGTACTCTGTTGTACCAATTGTGTTATGGAAACCTCTAACTGTAAATGAAAATCTTTATGTGGGTACAGGATTAGGATACTATTATGCCAAAGTGACCGTTCCAACTGTTATCAATATATATGATGAATTTGGTGAGCTTATTGAATCGAAAGAATCTAAACAGAAACAATGGGATCAAGGTGTAGGTTTAGCTGGTTTGGTAGGGATGAAATGGTTTTTTGGGGATTTTCTTGTTTTTAAAATAGAAGGAAAAGTTGACTATACGATTATGGGAGATCCGGAGATCGGGAATTTTGGTAATGTTGGAGGATGGTACATTTTAAGTAAAGTAGGTATGACTTTTTAAGGAGACAAGAAATGGAAAAAAATATTTCAAGCATATTTTTCTCATTTTTGTTGATATTAATAATCTTTAGTTGTCAGAATCCGGTATCAAATGATAAAGGGATTGATATATGTTTTGCATTACCTGAGGCAGGTAGTGTAAAATTTGAAATCAAGAATGCTACCGGCTATACTGTGTGGACTCATGAAGCTTGGTATGGTGCAGGTGAACATAGTATGGCTTGGCACTGCGTAAATAATGATGGTGAAAAGGTAAAAAAGGGTATATACATTTGCGATATAAAAATTGGGAATCGCAAAGAATCGAAGTTTTTGTATGTGGATTGATGTTATTATATCATTCTTAAAAATTAACATTTTTTGCCTATAATTTTGAAAAATTGAGTATAACAATTTTACCAATATCGAAGTCCTCTTCCTTAATTGAGATAACTGATTGTTTAAGATAATTGTTTCTAAAGTAAATAAATGTAAATTTCGAAAAGTTCGAGAGTATTTTTCGTAGAGAGGGAAAGATGCTAAAAATCGGATTTGGATACGATGTTCACAGGTTGGTTGAGGGGAGGGATCTGTTTTTAGGTGGGGTAAAGATCCCATATGATAAGGGGCTTCTGGGATTCTCCGATGCGGACGTTCTGTGTCATGCTGTTGGAGATGCTTTGCTGGGCTCTTTGGCCTTAGGGGATCTGGGAAAACATTTTCCAGATACGGACGAAAAATATAAGGGTATATCCAGCTTGAAGCTTTTGAAGATGATAAATGAAAAGTTAAAAGATAAAAATGCAAAAATTCTTTCTATCGATTCCACAATTGTGGCTGAGAAGCCCAAGCTAAAAGATTATATAGAGAAAATGAGAAAAAACATCTCAGAAGCTTTGAACATAAATATCCAACAGGTATCGGTAAAATCCACCACCACCGAGGGATTGGGTTTTGCTGGAAGAGGTGAGGGGATGACTGCTTTTGCTGTGGTTTTGGTGGAGATTAAAGGAATTTAAATGGCTGATTTCTTACTTACCAGGGCTGAGGACCTTTCGAATATAATCGCTGTTTACGGTGCGTTCTGGTTTTATTTTTTTTTGTTTTTCAGCAACGTGCTGGAAAACATTTTTCCTCCCTATCCCGGGGATACGGTGATCCTGGTTGGCGGGTATTTGGCTTCTGCTGAAAAATTAAGCTTTTTAGGGGTTTTTTTGATCTCCCTTTTGGGATGCCTGACCGGAGCTATGATTTTATATTTTTTAGGCCAGAGGAAGGGAAGGGGATTTTTCAAAAATGGAAAGATATTAAATCAGTCCAATTTGGCTAAAATCGAAGTCTGGTTTAAGAAATATGGTGAGGAGGTTATTTTAGCCTCAAGATTTTTAACTGGAATAAGATCGGGGGTAGCGCTTTCCGCGGGGCTGGGAAACGTAAAAGTTAAAAAGATGATCGTCTACAGTTCGATAAGCATAGCTTTATGGAACGGGCTTTTGATATTTCTGGCAGCTAAACTTCAACAAAACTGGCAAGCTTTGTACAAAACCTTCGTAGTATACAACAGAGCGGTTTTAGCTTTAGTTATTGTTTTTTTTGTCGCAGCTTTATTCTTATGGATCAGAAAGAAGTCCAAAAACACACAAAATAAAACTTAGAGGAGAGGACTTGAAAGTTCTGGTATTAATGGGAGGAACCTCTTTTGAAAGGGATGTCTCCCTGTCAAGCGGAGAGGCTATAGTTGAGGCTTTGAGAAAAAAGGGTCATCAGGTTATACCTGTTGATGCTGCAAAGGGGAAAAAGCTTTTGTCATCGTCAGCTAAATTTTTACCTGATGGGATTAAAGAAGAACCACCCGACTTTAAATCCCTTGAGAAGATGAAAAAAGAGTTAACTTTAAAAGCGATTGAATCCTCTAATTTAAAAGATACCGATGTTGTGTTCCTGGCTCTGCACGGTGGGCAGGGCGAAGACGGAACCATTCAAGCCCTTTTGGATATGGCTGGAAAACCATATACCGGCTCGGGGATGCTCGCTTCCGCTCTGGCAATGAACAAGGATATGTCAAAAAAAATCTTCGAGCGCGAGGGTATCTTAACTCCAAAATGGCTGCTTTTGGAATCCGAAAATCTTACCGATAGAGCTGAAATAGAAAAAGAGATTGAAAGAAAACTGGGTTTTCCATGCGTGGTCAAGCCCAATGATCAGGGCTCAACTGTGGGATTTTCACTGGTGGAGGATAAAAAAGATCTGATGAAGGCTTTTGACAAAGCAAAGGAATTTACCGATACAATCTTAGTTGAGGAATATATTCGGGGAAGGGAGCTGACCGTGGGCATATTAAGTGAAGAGCCCCTTCCGGTGGTGGAGATAATTCCCGAGCATGGAGTGTATGACTATGAGTGTAAATATACTCACGGGAAAAGCCGTTACGTTTGCCCGGCAGAGCTTTCTTATGAAAAGACAAAGGAGATTCAACAAATCGGACAAAAAGCTTTTAAAGCCCTGGGTTGTCAGGATTATGCCAGGGTTGATTTCAGGTATTCTGAGGATGAAAAATTCTTTTGTCTGGAGGTTAATTCCTTACCGGGGATGACCGCAACAAGTTTGGTACCCAAAGCTGCAAAAGAGATCGGTATTGATTTTCCGGAACTTGTAGATAAAATAGTAAATTTAGCTTTGAACAGCAAAAAAAGATGAAAAAACGAAAATTGAATGCTGTGATCTTCGATATGGGGAGCACGCTGATCGAGTTCGAGAACTCCTCGTGGGAGGTTCTGGATAAGCTGTGCGCTCAAAATGGTTATCAGTTTCTGAGTAAAAGAGAGTTAATTAAAATAGATTATAAAGAATGGTTTTTTTTGCTTGAATCCGAGTTCAAAAAAGCTTTTGAGAATTCAGAAAAAAGACTGGAGGAGATTAAATTTGAAGAGATGATGGCATCATTTTTTAAAAGATATGATATCGAAGTCACCGATGGACTCTATTCTGAGTTTCTCGATGCTTATTACAAGCCGGTTGCCGAGCAGCTGACAATAGTTGATGGAGCTTTGGACGTTTTAAAGTTCTTTAAATATAGAAAGACAAAGATTGGGCTGGTATCCAATACCATATTTCCCGAAAGGTTTCACTTGAATGAGTTAAAAAGGTTCGGGATATTACCGTATCTTGATGTGCATCTGTTTTCGTCAAGCGTTGGAAACAAAAAACCCCATCCAAGGATCTTTGAACTATGTCTTAGAGAATTGAATGTTAGTCCAAAACAATCGATTTTTGTCGGGGACAAATTGGTGGAGGATATTGGAGGTGCACAAAAAGTTGGGCTTTTTGCTATTCTTTTCTTTAAAGAGGGAAGGGATTATTCCAAACAGGTTGTTCCAGATGGGAAAATAGATAATTTAAATCAGCTTAAAGACGAGGTCTTGAGGTTTTTTGAAATCTGAAGGAGAAAAAGATGGCTTTGAGATTTTTTAACACGCTTACAAGAGAAAAAGAAGAATTCGCTCCGATCGTACCTGGTAAAGTTGGTATGTACACCTGCGGTCCTACTATTTACGATTATGCCCACATCGGAAACTTCAGAACCTATATGTTCGAGGACCTTTTGAGGAGATACCTGGAATATAAAGGATTTAAAGTGACCCAGGTGATGAACATAACCGATGTGGATGATAAGACCATTGCTGGCTCCCGCGCCAAAAAGATCTCCATATCCGAGTATACAAAGGAGTTTAAAGATGCTTTTTTCGAGGATCTGGATGCATTGAACATAGAGAGAGCCGAGTTTTACCCTGAGGCTACTACTCACATAAAGGAGATGGTCGATCTGGTTAAAAAACTTCTGGATAAAGGTTTTGCTTATCGCTCCAATGGAGACATCTATTTTAAACTCTCAAGCTTTAAAGATTATGGTAAGCTTTCCAAGATGAGGCTTGAGAATCTGAAAGTTGGAGCAAGGGTTGCATCAGACGAATACGAGAAGGAAGAAGCATCGGATTTTGCCTTGTGGAAGGGATGGGACCAAAAGGATGGAGACGTTTTCTGGGAAACCGAGATTGGCAAAGGAAGACCGGGATGGCATATCGAATGCTCAGCCATGAGCATGAAATATTTGGGCGAGCATTTCGACATTCACACCGGTGGAATAGATAATATGTTTCCCCATCACGAGAACGAGATCGCACAGTCGGAATCGGCAACCGGTAAAAAATTCGTCAACTATTGGCTTCACTCCCTGCATCTGATTGTTGAAGGAAAGAAGATGTCCAAGTCTTTAGGCAACATTTACACCTTAAGAGATATCCTTGAAAAGGGATACAATCCCAAAATGGTCAGATATGTTCTTCTGTCCACCCATTATCGGCAGCAGTTGAATTTCACCTTTCAGGGACTGGAAGCGGCTAAAAATGCGATACAGAGGCTTTTTGATTTTCTTGATAATCTCAAAACGGTAAAAGGAGAAAAAGACAATCCTGAAGTTTTTAATTTATTGCAAAAGGCAAAAAGTAAATTTGAAGATGCTTTAAATGACGACCTGAATATCTCAGAGGGATTGGGGGTTATATTTGATCTGGTTAGGGACGTTAATAAATTGATCGATGATGAAAAGATTTCTAAAAGCGATGCCTTAAAAGTAGAAAAACAGATGAGAAGTTTTGATAAGGTTTTGGGTGTTCTGGAAAAAGAGAAGCTGGTTTTAGATGAGAAGTTAAAAGAATTAGTTGAGCAGAGGGAACAGGCAAGGAAGGAAAAAGACTGGGATAAAGCGGATAAGATCAGATTAGAGATTGAGAAGCTGGGGATGACAATCGAGGATACGCCAGAGGGACCCAAGGTTAAAAAGAAGCTTTAGGTTCTTCGCATGTGAAAGTTCAAAGATGAGATTAAAATTCAAAATTTCATAGGATCAATTAAAAGGTGGTTAGATTTCGTTTTACTTTAGTTTTCAATTGAATATTTATATTGACAAAGAAAGTTTTGGGTATATTTTTTCGTATTGATACTAACGTTCTTTGACATTGTAATTCGACTTTTCGCCGATGTAGCTCAGTGGTAGAGCAAGTGATTTGTAATCACTAGGTCAGAGGTTCGAATCCTCTCATCGGCTTGGCAAAGGCAGTTTAGGAGTTTATAAAGTTTAAGGGTTTAGAAGTTGGAAAAAGCAAAAGAAAGGGAGTTTGGCTTTAAAAAATTAGTTGTCTGGCAAAAAGCAGTTGATTTAGCAGAGGAGGTATATAAAGCTGTCAGAGGTTTTCCAAGAAAAGAATCTTTTGTTTTGGTACCTCAGCTTTTAAGATGCGCTAACTCGATTTCAGCTAATATTGCGGAAGGAAGTTTCAGGAGATCGAAAAAGGAATTTGTTCAGTTTCTGTATGTAGCCAAAGGTTCTCTTGGCGAAACCGTAACCTACTTGGAGATTGCTTTAAGACAGAAATACTTAAGCATATCGGAATATAATGAACTGATTTTAAAATCTAAGGAGGTTTTAACACTTTTAGTAGGCCTGATTAACTCTTTAAAGAAATGACCAATAAACTTTTAAACAAATAAACTATTAAACTGAACTTGGAGGGGTACCCAAGTGGCCAAAGGGAACAGACTGTAAATCTGTCGGCGAAGCCTTCGGAGGTTCGAATCCTCCCCCCTCCAGGAAGAAAGTTTAGAAAGTTTAGAAAGTTTAAAAAGTTTAGAAGGTTTAGGATTAAGAAGGTTTAGAAGTTTAAAAGTTTAGAGAGTTTAAAGATAAAATTGTTAAACTTATAAACTATTAAACTAATAAACTTGTAAACTTAAATGATTGTAGACTTATAAACTTTAAACTCTTAAACTGCTTTCATGCGGGAGTAACTCAGTTGGCTAGAGTCACAGCCTTCCAAGCTGTTGGTCGCGGGTTCGAGTCCCGTCTCCCGCTTTGAAATTTTGTCAAAAAGACAAAATTTCAGTGGTTGGTATATAGTTGATGGTTGATAGTTTAACTTGAATTTGAGATTTTCGTTATTACTTTTCCGGCTGATTTTTTAAATAAGCTAATTTTCTTAGGATTAAGAATTTTCCTTTTGAATTTATTTTCAAATACTCAAAAATAATTTCCCATCAAACAAACAAAAATTCTTTGTAAGCGTATAAAAATTCGAATTTTAGCTTTGATGAAAAATAGAAATTTTTAACTATTTTTTTTATCTAAGGTGGTGATTTTTTTTATATAAATCGTAAAGGAAATATTAAGATATAAAAATTTGCGAAATTTAGAGTTTTTCGCCTTTTTTCTTTTCTTAAATTTCTTTCTATTAAGGGTTTAGAAATTTCCTTTTTGTTCGATAAGATTCTTATAGAAGATTTTTGCCTCGATAGTTTCCAGATGCTAATTTTAATCTGAGTTTGTATTAAAAAAGTAAACTGTTTTTGTGAGCAAAGATTTTACAGAAATAACTCTAAAGTCTTGCTTTTTTATTATGGGAATTTTTTCTCGTGGTGAAACCTCTTGCCAGAGCTAGAACTTATAAATCATTATGATTTTCAATAACATTCTGGAAACTATAGGGAAAACACCATTGGTGAAAATTAACAAATTAGTTGGAAAAGACGGTGCCATGCTTTTAGCTAAGCTCGAGTTCTTTAATCCCTGTGGCTCGGTTAAGGATCGGGTTGGATGTTCCATGATCGAAGCTGCGGAAAGGGATGGATGGTTGAAGTCGGGAATGACTGTTGTGGAGCCTACCTCGGGTAACACCGGGATCGCCCTGGCGATGGTATCGGCAGTAAAAGGATATAAATGCGTTTTGACTATGCCGGAAACAATGAGCTTGGAAAGAAGAGCACTTTTGAAGTTTCTGGGCGCAGAGATCGTCTTGACTGAGGAATCGAAAGGGATGAAGGGTGCGGTGGATAAGGCTAGGGAGCTGGTCGAGGATTTTGGTTATTTTCAACCTAATCAATTCAAAAATCCTGCTAATCCGGAGATCCACCGAAGGACCACAGCAGAGGAGATAATGGAGGATCTGGGCGATCTGAACCTGGATTATTTTATAGCTGGTGTTGGAACAGGGGGGACTCTAACCGGTGCAGGTGAGGTTCTTAAGGATAAATATGGTTGTAAAATCATTGCGGTGGAGCCAAAAAAATCTCCTGTTCTCTCTGGAGGAAAGCCGGGCAAACACGAAATCCAAGGGATAGGCGCGGGATTTTTGCCTGATGTTTATAATCCAGATATGGTTGATGAGATTTTCAGCGTACCTGACGAAGATGCCTTTGAGATTTCAAAAAAATTAGCGAAAAATGAAGGGATTCTGGCTGGGATTTCTGCTGGTGCAAATGTTTTTGTGGCAACAGAGATTGCAAAAAGGGCAGGCAGAGGTAAAGTTGTTGTGGTGATAATTCCCGATCTGGCTGAGAGGTACTTGAGCACCAAGCTTTTTAAGAATAAAGAAGAAGTAAATTAGTTTTTGAGTAATAAAATGTTTAATACTTTAATTGAAGACATAAAAGCTATTTACAGAAACGATCCAGCAGTTCGAAACGTCGAGTTTTTGCTATATCCAGGATTTCAAGCGATTATTCTACATCGATTCACTCATCTTTTGTGGAATTTAAAAATTCCATTCATCCCCAGGGTGATTTCACAGATATCGAGATTTTTGACCGGAATAGAGATTCATCCCGGAGCAAAGATCGGAAAGGGATTTTTTATCGATCACGGAATGGGTGTGGTGATTGGAGAGACAACTGAAATTGGGGATAACTGCGTTTTATTTCATAACGTGACTCTGGGTGGAACGGGCAAACATCGGGGTAAAAGACACCCCACCATAGGTGATAAGGTGATGATTGGGACCGGAGCCATACTTTTAGGTCCAGTAAAGGTTGGGAACAACGTGAGGATCGGAGCCAATACTTTCATTCTGATGAAGGATGTTCCAGATAACAGTACTGTTGTTGGAACACCAGGAAGGATCGTTAGGTTGGAAAATGATAATGTGGATATAAATTTACCGGAAACGAAAATAAAAGATTTTTTACTTGACAAATGAAATTGATTTCGTATTATATTGTTTTACCTAATTTGATTAGGTATATTATTTTGCCCATGTAGCTCAGTCGGTAGAGCACATCCTTGGTAAGGATGAGGTCACCGGTTCAACCCCGGTCATGGGCTGTAAGAAATCAAGGATGCCTTTTTGGGTTTACATTTTAAAGAGTAGAACAGAGGACAGATATTATATAGGATCAACTCAGAACCTTAAAAAGAGATTAGAAGAACACAATAGTAAAAAGAAAAGATGGACTAGTCGGTTTCAACCGTGGGAAATAATGTACTCTGAAGCTTTTTCAAATAGAGGTGAAGCTGTTAAAAGAGAAAGGATGTTGAAAAGTAAAGAAGGTATCAAGGAGAAATTACAGATTATTGAAAAATCTAATCAGGTAGAGCATCCGTAGGAAGGTCACCGGTTCAATCCCGGTCATGGGCTTTGAACAATAAATAAGTAGAAGGAAATTGCAGATATAAATTATCAAGCATAAGTTTAAGAAATGATTTAATAGTTCAGATCTGTTACATTGAGATAAGATTAAACTGATTTAGAAGTGGAAATATTAGTTATGAAAATGAGAGTTTTTAGAAGAAAAGAAGGAAAAAGAGGGAGGTAAATAAAATGGCCAAGGCGAAATTTGTGCGGAGCAAGCCCCATGTGAACATAGGGACGATAGGGCATGTGGATCATGGCAAGACCACGTTAACGGCGGCGATAACGATGAT
>LJUW01000056.1 GCA_001304315.1 candidate division Zixibacteria bacterium SM23_73_2
CAAAGGGATCAGAACCCAGCCCACAAAATCCCTGGGCTCTCCCGCCAGATGTGAGAGGTAGCCCAAAAATCCCAGAGATCTTATTCCGGTGTACTGCACGTAGAGAAAAACGCATATGGCTAAAGCTGCGGTGGTGTTAATGCTGGAGGTGGGTGATTTCATAATGGGAAGAAGACCCAAAACGTTCATACAGAGAATGTAGACAAACAGGGTACCTAAAAAAGGAGTGAACCTCCTGCCCCTTGGTCCCAAAATACCGCAGACGAAATTATCGAGTTTTTCAACACAGAGTTCAACGAAATTCTGCAGACTCCCGGGAATCAAGGTGCTTTTTCTGGAAGCCAGATAAGCTATTGTCCCCAGAAAGGCAACAACCAGAAGGGAAAAGATTAGATTCTCCCAGGTGTGCAAAAATTGAACAAATGCCTTTTCCCCGTATTTCTGATAAAGGAGGGTAATGAAATTGGGAAGCTCCGGATGACCTGAAGAATGGGCCTGCCCTTTAGTGTGTTGAACTGCAGATAGTATCAAAAAACATAGTTTTGAAATCATAGTCTGTTTAACCTTTGGATTTTCTTTCCACGCTCCCTAAAGCTGACTTGTTTTCAGAGGAGAGGGATAGAAACCATTTTCCCAAGGCTTTCAGAAATATCACCAAAAAGATCAAAGTGAATCCCGCTAAAAGACTCAACACTGGGAAGTAGTTCAATCTTAGAATCAGATAACCCAGAAAATATAGCAAAGGGAACTTAACTAAGATGATAAGGGTAATTTTTGTTTTTTTTGGCTTTTGGGGATTTAAAGCCTCTTTTATTAGATTCGCAAGAAAATAAAGATTAAGACAGCTCCAACCAGTTCCAACTAATATGCCTGAGCCAAACTTAAAATTGTAATAGAAAGTTATAAAGACAAAGGCTATTACTGAGACTATTAATGAGGTTTTTACTACTCTGTTTATGAATTCTATGCCCATCGAAAACCTACATATATTATTTGTTATTATCCTTACTTGCTCTCATGATGATATTATATACTTGCTTCCCACTTGCAATAAATCCTAATATAATAAAAAGATACATCAGATATGGTTCTGTCCCGAATTTTTTGTCCAGAAAACTGCCGATAAGCCACCCAACAGTAGGACCAGCGAGAAGTAAAAACGGTATGGTGGTTAAAAGTCCTATCTGCTTGTATTGCTGATACTTATCTTCCTCCTTCTTCTGCACTTTAAAAGCCTGTGATAATGCAATAAATAATTGTGTAAATCAAAAATTTATTCAAATATTATATATCAAGTGATAAAAAAGTCAAGGTTTTTTTGGGCTAAAACTCAGATAGATTGATATTTTCACGTTTTCCCTTGACTAAAAGACATAACTTTTGTAAATTTAATTAAGAACAAAAATTTAGTGATTGGGGTTTTATTGGATTTGTTTTCTTATATGGAGGCTAAGATGAAAAAATGTTTTTTATTTGGTCTGTTTTTGGCTTTTTTTGTTTTTCTGCAATCCCCTGATCTTTGTTCGAGGGATCTTAATCCTGATAAATTGCAAAAGATATCCAATAGCGAGGTGGAGGCTCAGCAGAGGGTTCAGCGGAGATGGAATGGGAATTTCTGTTTAACCAACTGGGGATTTTCAGGAAGCCAAATAAGGGATTTTTTCGAAACTCCTGGGTGTTTGTTCTGTGATCATCCTGATGATATCTGGTACAATGCTGAGTCCTTTGAGTTTCCTTCAGGCTCTGAGTTGGAGTATCTCTTTATGGGAAGTATCTGGATAGGCGGAATAGTCAATCAGGAAACTCTGGTGACGGTTGGGTGCGATGGTTGGTTCTTGATACGGGAGATGGCTCCTGAAGCTGGAAGTGGTGGGAACATTTTTGAAAGTGAAGGTCCTTATGGTGACCAGGAATGTATTTCTGTTTATTATGATACTGCAGTTCCGCCTCCTTTAACCCAGACGCCGGTTGAACAGGATTTTGACGGAAGACCTCATATGCCATTGGGTTTGGAGATAATCCAGCATTCATATTCGTGGGAAAGTCCGCCCTATGATGACTTCGTTATTTTGGAATACTGGTTAAAGAATATTGGTACGGACACGATTCATCAGAGCTATGTTGGATTTTTTATGGATACTGATATAATGCACCTTGATGAGGATCCATATTCGGTGGAAGAAGGTGCTCATGATGACCTAACTGGATTTCTGAAAGAGTTTGAAACCTCACCAGGGGAGACCACTGAGGTAAATATAGCCTGGGCTGCTGATAACGATGGACAACCTGATAAACATACAGGAATTTTTACTGAGAAAAGCCCGGCGGGAGTGATAGGATTGAAACTTCTCGATTGCTCTAATCCAAATCCAGAATTGTCTTACAACTGGTGGATATCAAATTCTGATGGTTATCCAGAGGATTGGGGGCCCTGGCTGGATTCAAATCAAACAATTTGGGATTCGATTAATCCTTATGGATCTAATGGGTATTTTCCTGACAATGTATTAGGAACTCCGGGTGGTGATAGGTCAAAGTATTTTGTTTTATCGAATCAGGAGACAGACTATGATCAAATATATTGTGCGCTGGATCATACGAGTGACGGCTGGCTTCCACCCACCGCACCGTCGGTTGCAGAAGATTTTGTTGAGGGATACGACACCCGGTATCTTGTATCCTTTGGTCCTTTTGATATTCCTACCGATGATTCGATTTTTGTGGTTGTTGCAGTTGTAGCAGGGGATGGTTTTCATACAGATCCTCTTAACAGATTGAATCTTCCTGATAATCCAGATGTATATTATCAGAATTTGAATTTTTCTGACCTGGTACAAAATGCTTTGAAAGCGGAGGAGGTGTACCAGAGCGGGTACACTTTGCCTCCTCCTGGTCCTCCCTATAATTTCAGAGTTGAGGTGATATCCGAATTGGCTGTCAGGTTTTTATGGTCCCCCAAGAGTTACTATAACTTAAAAGGATATAATATTTACCGGAGTACAACCTCAGGGGACACAACCTCCCCTCCTTTGAACACGGTTATCCTGACAGATACAGTTTACGAAGACGTACACTTGAGCCCTTCGCAGATATACTATTATACCATCACCTGCGTGGATAACGATGATCGGGAGGGAACACGCTCGAATGAGATACCCATTTTACCAGGGAGACCTTCTCCACCTGTGGGAGTGGAAGCAGAGGCGCAAAAAAGCCAGGTGAGCCTTGTGTGGAATCAAAATTCGGAGCCCGATCTGCAGGGATATAAAATCTACAGGATAGGGTCTTATGATAGTTTGTTCCAGCTTGTTGATTCGATTAAAACGGATACGACCTATGTTGATAATATAGTAGAGAATGGAGTTGTCCATTACTATCAGGTAACCGCTTTTGATACCATGGGTTTGGAGAGCTATCCCTCTGACTCGGCATATGCCCTTCCCATGGCTTTTGATCTTGGGATAGGATTGGCAGACAAAACTGATAATGAGTTATGTCATTATCAGGATATCGATGACAGCGTTAATGCATTTTATCAGAGAGCGCTTTCTGGTTACGATTATTTCCGTATCGAGTATAATTATCTACCGATAGATCTTAAGGATTTAAATCATTTTCCAGTAATCATACTGCATTCGGAAAACATATGCACTCAACGGGATAGTACCATAACCGTGCTTGAGCATTACCTTAATGCAGGAGGAAAGCTAATTTTTTCAGGAAGGAACAATTCCATCTTACTTTTTTGTGTCTATGGTTCATATGACTGGTATGGGATGCTCGACCTTTGTTCAGGTCAAACCTACGGAGACCTTTCGCAGTTTCCCTGCGATTATCTGAAGATGGAGGAGATTTGTTTACCAAATTGGCATCCTTCCCAATATTATATTGGTAATGCAGAATTTAAAGGTGCTTTCAGTAATATTCCTGGTTATCCTGATTTGGAAGTGGATAGTGCCAGGGTGGATATGAACTGGTTAGAATTCTTGATGCTTCCTCAGGGTAAGCTTCCTGGAGTGGGCTATTTCACGACAAAAGACACCTCCACTTTACCATTGGATATAATCTATACTTTCAACTCCTATCAGGATACTTCTGAACGACAAGGGAAACCGGTAGGTTACAGATACCTGGGCGATGATTACCAGTTTGTTTTCTTTGATTTTCCTTTGTACTTCATAGAGGAAGAGGAGGCGACACAGGTTTTACACAAGGCATTGGAGGATTTAGGGATTGAACCAATATCGGTTGAGTTTTTGTGCGGAGACATTAATAACGATGGTTTGATAAATCTAACGGATGTAATACACTTAGCAAATTTCATCCTCAAAGGGGGTGAGCCACCCTCAAGTCCAATTTGCCGGGCTAATGCCAATGGTGATCATACCATCGATTTGTTAGATGTGATCTTTTTGGCGAATTATCTTTTCAAAGGTGGTCCAGAACCGCATGATTGTATGAACTATAAATGAAAATATAGATAACTTATTAGTTTGTGATTCATAATCCCGCCTGGTTCCAAAGGCGGGATTTTTATTGCCTATGTTCAGGGCAAATAGATTTGTGATAATCAGAAAGATTTGTTTTTTTCCCAACAGATTAAACAGATAATTTTTTAAGATTTCTTCTGAGTGTTTTTTTGTTCTTTTGAAGTATTTAGGTTTTACAAATTTGAGATCTAAAAAGAATGAGGACAGCATCAATTGAAAGACGGAGGGGGGCTGGGGGAAACCGTCATTTCAATCAGCCATCCCCATTCTATTTTCTCGGTACAGACTACTTAATATTAATCAAATGCCAACTAATATTTTTTACTTGCGAAAAAAACATCCTTCTTGTTTCAAATCTTTGGCTTCCCTTCCTATTCTTTTGAGAAAATCTAATATTTCTCTCTGTAGCTAAAAACATTTTTGGTGGAGCTGACGGGACTCGAACCCGTGACCTTCTGACTGCCAGTCAGACGTTCTCCCAGCTGAACTACAGCCCCAGCTCGTTTTTGGCTACTCAGCCATAATTATATAACATATTACAGTTAAAAACTCGATTGTCAAGTTAAATATTTCAGAATTTTTTGATGAAAATTTTAGCCCACCCAATATTAACTATTGACAAAATAAATTTATTTTATTTTAATTATCGGTTATGTCTTTGATTTCAACAGTTAAACCTTTTAACCCGAGGAGCTTTTATGCTTAAACTCAAAAAAGCCGGGGTTTTGGTTATCCTCTTTATCATTCTGTGTTTTGCTTCCCTGCCCTCTGCCCAGAATAGGGTGGAAGATATTTTGAAGGAGGCGGATACCTGGATAACCGAGGACACTACCAGGATTTTGGCTTATATCGACAGCTGTAACAGTCATACCATAACCACCCTGGAAAAATCCAGAAACTGGGACAAGACCTTTCAGGATTTGAGCTTTTTGATGAGCATCGATTACGTTACCGAGCCTCAGATAGATGAGACCGGGAGAATGTATTTTCAGATGAGGATCACCGGGGAGACCGCTGCTCTATTCTATCTGGATAAGCCCATGGGATGGCCCCGGCAGATCACCCCGAATAACTGGTCTGATATAGGGCTTTCCATCGGCTACTTCGATGTTTACCCTTCAGGTGAATTCGTCGTGGTCGGGGTGATGAAATACGGATCTGAGAGATTCGACGTTCACCTTTTTGACCGGGATGGAAAATGGAAGCCGCTATTAGAGGATCCCAATATAATGTACAGGTCGATTGTATTTAAAAACAAGGATGAGTTCTTCCTGGTATCCAACGATATGAAGACCCTGAGCTTGGTGAAATACACCATCTCCACCGGCAAGCTGGATACCCTTTATACCGAGGATGAATATTTCAGCCCGATAGACTACCAGGATGGCAAGCTTTTGTGCAACCGGTGGTTCTCCTTTTCCGAAAGCCAGCTTTTTATAATTGATCCTGAAACCAAAAAGAGCTGGGATTTAACTGAAAAGGGTCTTTATTACGGAGGGAGATTTACCAAGGGTGGAAGAGTCGTGACCCTGACCTCAGCCTTGTCAGATAAAGACGAGTTCACCAAGTTTGCCGTGGTTGACCTTAAGGAACCTAAAAAGTTAAACCTTCTGTACGATCCCAAGATCGAAGCCGATGACTACACCTTTGCCAAAGATATTGGTACCGTGGTTGCCATGCTCAACCAAGATGGGTATTCGAAGCTGGCAGCCTTTGACTTAAATGGTAATCTGGTACCCTGTCCCCAGCTTGATATCGGGGTGATGTTCAGCATTTCGGGCAACGATAAAGGCGATATCGTTTTAGATTTCTCCTCTCCCCGAACACCCCCTTCCTGTTTTAAGTTCCATTTGGGAGAACAGAAACTGACCAAAATCGCTTCAGTAGCCTCCTTTGGATTCGATTTCTCCAAGGTCAACGTTGAGGTAATAAATTATAAATCCTCAGATGGAGTGGATATCCCCGCACTTCTGTATACCCCCTCCGATGCTCAAAAGGATGGTTCCAATCCTGCTGCAGTGGTTTATCATGGCGGTCCCCCTGGGCAGTCAAGACCCTATTTCCAGAGAAACATAGCCTTTGCCCTGAGCAGGGAATTGATCCTTTTATTCCCCAACGTAAGAGGCTCAACCGGTTACGGTCCCGCCTGGGAGGAGGCTGATAACTTAGAGAGAAGGGGACAGTCACTGGTGGACTGCGAGAGAGCTCTGGATTACCTTTTTGAAGAGGGCTGGTCCAGACCGGAGAAAACTGCTATCTGGGGTGCTTCCTATGGCGGATACGTGGTGGATTACCTGAGCGGTAAGGCTCCGGATAAATTCGCCTGCGCTGTTTCGGAGATCGGGGTATCAGACATAGATCACACCAATACCCATGCTGACGTTACTTTCCAGAAAGGCTGGGAAAGGGAGATGGGTCCTACCGGAAGCGAGTTGACCAGGGAGCTTTCCCCGATCTGGTACTCGGAGAACGTGAAAAGACCGATTCTGGTGACTGCTGGATTCTATGACCGCCGGGTTCCGGGAAGCGATCCCCGCAGGTTCTCCTGGGTGCTTGACAATTTAGGAAAGGACGTGCTCTATTACGAGGAGACCGAGGCAGGACATGGTGCTGCAAAAAAGACCCAGGTGATAAAGGATTACGCCCGCTCATATGTTTTCATACTTGATCACATCGCCGATTAGAAAGAGATAAAAGTTTTAATGTGAAAAGAGGCTTCCGAGATGTTCGGAAGCCTCTTTTTGTTTCAGGTAAAAAGATTGGACAGCTTTTTTTATCTTAAAAATCTATCTTTTTAATTTTTCTTTGGGTTGGTGGTATTCAGAAATAATATTGTATATTTATTCAAGCAGAGTAGTTTTTGTTTTGAACTATTTTTCCTTTTTCCCGATTTCGAACTCCTTGTTCAAAAGCTGAACAGCTCTGGGGGCATCTTTTCCGATGATCATGCAGGTAAGTGAGGTTCCTGAGGAGGATACCGCATGCACGTTGATTTTGTTAGTTGAGAAAACTTCAAAAAGCTTTTTGCCTACCCCGGGGGTGGTGGCTAAGTTCGGTGATTCCAGACAGATCAATGCAACGTCGAAATCGGTAGAGAGACTGTCTGCGCCTAAGTCGTGCTGGACCTTTTTCAAGGTCACGATAGCGGGCTGAAGGTCCTTTTTGTTAACCGAAAGGGTGATGTTAGCTTTTCCTCCGGCCAAAGGTGTGGAGGAGACCAGAAAAACATTGATTCCCCGGGTCCACAAACTTCCAAAAACCTGAGCCCCGATTCCAGGGCGATCCGGAACCAGATTTAAGGTGATCGCTGCTACTTCGGTATTAGCGGTTATTTGAAACATAGTCTTTTATCCTCCTGGGGATTTTCTGTTTACCATCACAAAACTTTATCTCTCTCATTTAAGAATACAAGATTTCTCCAAAAAGTCAACTGTTTTTGGTATAAGATTTAAGATTTTTCTTGGATATCTTTTGCAAAAACAAGTCGTTGCATTCCTTTTTAAAGCTTTAAAGTGTGTGAAAAAGAATTGAGTTTGTGCTTAAAGATATTGAAAAATGGGGCTTTTAGACCAAAGATTCCGGAAAATTCTTGACAAAAGTTATTATTTTTTTATTTATAATCGTCTGTTATTTAATTGGAAACGTTATTTGAAAGCTTAAATAAAAGGAGTAGACCATGGATTTGACTTATTCGGGTATATCCAAACCCACAAACGAGCCAGTTTTTTCCTACCCCAGAGGATCTGAGGAAAGGGAGAAATTGAATCAAGCATTAAAAGATTTCACCCAGCCAAAAGAGCTTTTTCCCATAATCGACGGCAAGGAGGTTAAGACAAAAGATATGGCTGAGACCAGACGTCCGGGTGATTGGTCAACTGTTTTAGCAAAGTATCACCTCTGTTCCGAAGATGACATTAAATCTGCCATTGACTCGGCTTTGGAAGCCAAGAAGTTGTGGGCTTCCATTTCACCCTTTGAAAGGGCCAAGATTTTCTGGAGAGGCGGGGAGGTTATGAGGAAAAGGAGGCATGAGTTGGTTGCAGCTGCGATGCTGGAGGTGGACAAGATCGCTTTTGAGGCGGATGGCGATCTGGCTGAGTTGATCGATTTTCAGGATTTCAATCCCTATTGGGCTTTAACCAAGATATATCCGGAACAGCCAGATTCGGTAAAGGGCGAGACCAATTCCTGCGTGTGGAGACCCTTGAGGGGTTTCGTTGCTGCAATAACTCCGTGGAATTTCCCCTTAGCCATCGGAGGCAATCTGCCTACCTCACCTGCAATAATGGGCAACGTAGTGGTGTGGAAACCTTCATCCGATGCTGTTCTGACTGCATCCCTGATTCTGGATTGTCTTATGGAGGCGGGTCTTCCTCCGGGTGTTATCAATTTGGTGTTCGGACGGGGAAGCGTAATGGGCAAGAGCTTAATCGGGGATCAGAGACTGGGAGGAGTTCATTTCACCGGCTCTCTGGAGATAGGGAGATGGCTGGCGGAGAAGGTTGGTGCCAATACCTCAAAGGGCTTTCCCCGAATAGTTGCCGAGTGCGGGGGTAAGGATTTCATCTTTGCTCACGAGTCCTGTGATCTCGATTCTTTAGCCTGGGCTATCGTGGCCGGTGGGTACGGTTATCAGGGTCAGAAATGCAGTGCCGCATCCAGAATATACATTCCCAAGAATATATGGCCAAAATTAAAAGAGCTTCTTCTGGAGAGGTTGTCTAAACTGAAAGTCGGGGATGTAACGGATCCGGATGTTGGAATGGGAGCGGTGATTAATAAATCCTCCTGGGAGAGCATAAAAGGATACATCGACGTTGCTAAAAATGATCCAGACTGCGAGATCGTTTTCGGTGGAAAGTCGTGGGATGATCCGGGATGGTTTATCGATCCCACTTTAGTATTGACCAAAAACCCGAGACATAAATTGATAAAAGAGGAGATCTTCGGACCGGTGGTAACTGTTTATCTTTTTGATGAAAGTGATTACCACAAAGCTTTGCATGAAGTAGTTGAATCCTCTGAGTTTGCTTTGACCGGAGCTCTTTATTCAGACGATTCAAACTTTATCAACAAGGCCATTCCCATTTTGGTAAACGGAGCTGGTAATCTTTACATAAACGATAAGCCCACTGGTGCCATCGTTTCCCGCCAGTGGTTTGGAGGGGACGGGCATTCCGGAACCAATAACAAGGCGGGAAGCTTTTTGAACCTCTTGGTCTGGACCAGCCCCTCGGTTATCAAGTGGGCTACCCATCCGAGGAGTGCGTAGCACGGTTGTTGGTTGATGGTATATAGTTCATGGTACCCATCCCAGCCTGAAACACTTTAATTGATTCTTATGGCGTCAGGAGTTTTCTCCTGACGCTTTTTTATTTTGAATAATCCTTATATTTGCTTGTATGTTTGGGGAGGTACCCTTATCCTGCTACATATCGGTCAAGGGTGAGGGCATACCTGACCAATGTGCCTTTGTTGTTGCCGAATTTATAATTTGGCAATTTCTTGCTGCATTCAAAATGTAGCAACAAAACTTGTCAAAGGATGGAACAAATTGGTCAGCGGATTTAACGGATTGAGCAGATTCATGGTGGTGTCCGGAGTTTTTCTCCCCTGGTGGGACAGGCTGGTGTTTTTTTATGGAGAAGTTTACTAAAAACATTAAAAAAAGAAAATTGTTGATTTTTTGAAACAGACCGACAATTTTATAACAAAGAGTTTGATTTAGAAAGGATTGATAATGAAAGAATATAACTTGATTCAATTTTTGAAAAAGACAATTTTTGTCCTGTTATATTTTTGTTTTATTACCGTTTTCTTTTCTGCCGAGTATTCCTTTGCGAAGGATTATTTCATTCAATCAGTGAAAATCGATGCTCAGCTGAACCCGGATGGAAGTATGGAGATAAGGGAGAAAAGAACATACATGTTCAGCGGGCATTTCCATTGGGCTACTTATTTTTTGCCGACTAAGGGGATCGGTGGGATTGTTGACTTCTCAGTAGGAGAGGAGGGGAGACCTTACCTTGAAAGTAATAAAGGGGCGGAGGGAACCTACCAGTATGAAGAGGGTCCGGATATGATTCGGGTCAAGTGGTTCTTTGATGCAGAAGATGAGCATAAAACATTTGTTATCTCCTTCAGGATCTTAGATGTGGTTAAAGTATACCAGGATTGTGCGGTTTTGTATTATAAATTCGTGGGAACCGGCTGGGAGAAGCTCTCCTCGAAGGTCAAAGTCAATATAAATCCTCCGGAATCGGTTTCCAAGGAGGAGGTCAGAGCCTGGGCGCATGGTCCATTATGGGGTAAAATTGAGATCTTTGATAATGGAGTAGTAAAAGCCAATGTCGAAAACTTACCTGCTCACACCTTCTGGGAGGTAAGAGCTATATATCCGGTTCAATTATTCTCAGAGGTAAAAACAGAAATACCTGAAAAGACACTTCCACAAATACTCGAGGCGGAGAAAAGATGGGCCGAGGAAGCTAACAGAACCAGGGAGGAGTGGATCAAAAAGAAAGAGGTTGAAAAGGCAAGAAAAAGATATGGTGCCTGGTTGGTTTTTGGATTAAGTGGAATCGCTTTTTTGATATGTTACAATCTTTATAATCGCCATGGGAGAAAACACAAAGTACATTTTCCCGAAACATTTTACTCGGAGATTCCATCGAATATACCACCCGCTTTGTTAAGCTGTCTTTTATACCAGGGGCAGGTTAGTGGAGGGGCGTTGGTGGGCACTTTGTTGGATTTAGCCCGAAGAGGGTTTTTGAAGATCAGAGAGGAAATGGAGATGAAAAAGACGATTTTCGGCAGCTTTAAAAAACGGAGATACTGGTTGGAATTTGACAGAGACATTTATTCTAAAAGTAAAAGTGAGCTTCTGGATTTTGAAGAGGATCTTTTGAATTTCATATTCAATGATCTTTCCCAGGGGAAAGATACGATAGATTTCAAAACTTTGAAAAAAAGACGCGGTAAATTTACCCCCTGGTTCAATAAATGGCAGAAAAAGGTCAAAAAGCTGGGTGAATCAAAGGGGTACTGGGAAAAGGGAAGCTTAAAGGCGAGGAATAAAGGAATAGTTTTGAGCGTGATACTTTTTGTGATAGCAGGAGCTTGTGCATATTTTATCCAGGAATGGGCAATTGTCTCGGCTATTTCAGGTTCAATAATTATGGTTATATCGTTTTTTCTTCCCAGGAGAACTCCCGAGTTCGAGCTGGAAGCTAAAAAATGGAAAGCTTTGAAAAAATATTTAGTAAAATATCATTTTAGAGAATCGAACACAAGATTTTTGATAGAGGAAATCGGGAAATTTTTGGTTTACGGGGTGGTTTTGGGTCTTCCCTCACAAGTGGTAAAGAAGATGGCAGAGCTTGTACCTGAGGGAGAGCAGAGTAGATTTATTCCCTGGTACGTTTACACCGGTGCTCATGCTGATTTTTCGCCTTCTGGATTTGGTGAAGCGTTGTCCACTTTGATGACCTCTGCTTCAACGACCGTGAGTTCTTCAGCAGGCACTGGTGGCGGTGCTTCGGGAGGAGGGGGTGGAGGAGCAGGAGGTTCCGGTGGTGGTGCGGGATGATTTTCATGTCGGAACTACAATAACTTTTAGTTTAAGATAACATCATAATTAAGAGTCAAGGGTAAGGGTACCCGTGGCTACTTGCTTGTGGAGTCAAGGGTGAGGGCACCCTTGGCCAACGCAGATGTGTCGTCAGAAGTTTTCTCTTGGCGTTTTTTTCAATTGAGCGATTACTCCCGAAAGAATGTTGAATATATAATTGTCGATTTTGGAAAATCGGTCCGAAGGATCGATCCTTCGGATCGACCTACATATTTGGGCGAGGTACTCTTACCACGCTGATATTGGTCAAGGGTGGGGGCACCCTTGACCAACTTCAGTTAGACCTATATTAGATGAGTTTTAGTCTTTTAATTCCCTGGCTTATTAAAAATGCAAAAACAGCATTTAATTAAAGTTATGAGAAGGGTTACCATTGTGTACTCGATGAGAGGATTTAAATTCGATTAGTAGGTTTTTCTATCTCTTTTGTTTTGGCGATTATCGCGGCGCCGACTGAATCTCCCCAGACGTTGACCGTGGTCCTGCATCTATCCAAAAACCAGTCTATGGTCAGAATCAGACCGATTCCCTCTATTGGGAGGTTGACCGATTGCAACACTATCACCATGGTTACCAGACCCGCTTCAGGAATTCCTGCTGCACCTATAGCTGCCAGGGTAGCGGTGAAAAATATTATCACCTGATGGGAAAAATTAAGATGTATTCCAAAGGATTGGGCGATGAATATCGCTGCCACAGCTTCGTACAAGGCGGTTCCATCCATGTTTATGGTTGCTCCTAAGGGTAGAACAAAACTGGATGCTTTTTGAGAGACTAAATTTTTCTTCTCCACGCATTCCATGGTAACCGGAAGGGTGGCTGAGGAGGAGGCGGTGGAGAATGCGGTGGTTAAAGCGGTGATCATGTTGTAGAGATAAGAGATGGGATTTCTTTTGGTAAAAACAAAAAGCAAAAGGGGCAGGACAAATATCCCGTGAATCAGAAGCCCAACGATCACAGTCAAAGCATATTTGCCCAGCTTGGATAGCTCAAGATAAAATGCCTGGCCACCTCCAACTGCTCCCAGTTTTCCAGCTACCAGTCCGAAGATACCAACAGGAGCAAAGTATATAATAAGATGCACGATCTTCATTATAGCCTCATTGGATACAGCGAAGAAATTTATCACCGGTTTTGCCTTTTCACCAAGGGTGGTGAGCACCCCTCCGAAAAGAAGGGAGAATATAATAAGGGGTAATATCTGCATCTCGGTCATTGCTTTAAAGAGATTCGAGGGGATAAGCCCCATCAGCACATCGATAAAGGAGAACTCCTCTTTTCCCTTTAAAAGCTCGGGTAAAACTCCTTTTCCAGCACCTTCGATTATTCCCGGCTGGATGAGATTAACCAGAATGATCCCAATCACAACCGAGATGCCGGTGGTAGCCATGTAGTAGAGAATGGTCTTATAACCGGTTTTACCCAGCCTTCTGATATCACCTAAATTGGTTACCCCGGTTATCATCGAGCAGATGATCAAGGGGACAATTATCATCCTCAGAGCATTTAAAAAGATATCCCCCAAAAACTTGACCGAGAGCATACTCTCCCCGAATGCCCAGCCGCAAAAGCCACCAGCTAAAATTCCTATAAAAATACCTATTAAAACGATCTGGCTTGATTTTGATTTTGTCATAGAAGAGGTTTAAGTGTGTTTACATACTTGAGACCGGAAGCGGT